>JARRNE010000039.1:0-9263 GCA_037385305.1 Chromatiaceae bacterium
CCGCGTTTTTCGGACAGCTACCGGTGGAGTTGCATTCGGTTGCGCTTATTCGCGGCTGTTGGCTCCTCCACAGCTCGGCGAGCCGGTGTCGTTGCACCTTACCATTCGCCGTGCGCGGAAGTTCTGCGGCGAAAATTACTTCCCGAGGTCGCTTATAGGCGGCTAACTGCTCCTCTGCAAACGCCAGGATGGGCCGGGCATCGGCCTCGTCAGGGTCTCTTGGCACCACGAACGCTGCGATGATTTTCACCCCCTCGCGCACCGCTAACTCCGTTACCGCAACCTCAGCGACTGCCGGATGACCGGCTAGAACCGCCTCTACTTCGCCGGGGGAGACCCGATAACCCATGGCATTCATGACGTCGTCGTTGCGACCGTGATACCATACGTAGCCGTCGTCATCCATAGCGGCCAGGTCTCCACCCGCGAACCATTCGCCACGATACACCAGCGCTTCTTCATCGGGTCGATTCCAATAGCCGAGCATCAATCCGGGGTCGCTACGGTGCACTGCCAACAAACCGAGTGCACCGGGCTCGAGCGGCGTATCCGGCCCATCGAGGGGAAGGATGCTGACGCAGCGCCCGGGCTGCGGGCGACCGGGGCTGCCGGGCCTTGGCGGCACTGTTGGGGAGCTCGAGATATAGGTCGAGCATTCGCTCATACCGAGGGCCTCGTAGAGCAGCCTCCCGGTCGCCTGGTGCCATTGCTCGGCCAGTGCCGGAGACAATGCCTCGCCCGCAGTCAGACCGTGACGCAAGCAGGAGAGATCGTACCGCGCCAGGTCGCAGTATTTCAGGATGCGCCGGTACAAGCCGGGAACCGTGGCAAAGATGGTAGCCCCATATCGTTCTATCAGGAGCGGCCATACGGTCACGTCGCGCGGGCCATTGTAAAGCACGGCGGTCGCGCCGTTGGCCCAGGGGTCGGTGAGGCCGACCCCCAGCGTATAGGTCCAATTGAACGCCCCTGCGTGGAGGATGACGTCGGATGGCCGAATGCCATACCAGCCTTGATACATCGGGCGCCGGCCCCAGGCACTGCGATGAGCGTGCAAGACCCCCTTCGGCGTGCCACCCGTGCCCGAGGTATACACGAGGAAGGCGGGCGCATCGGCCGCTGTATCGGCGTAATCCACCCGCTCGCTGGTCGCCTTGAGGCGGGCTATCTCCGTGCCTCCCAGAACCTCAACCTCGCCGGTCGCACTGAGCCGAAGCTCATCGGATACGGCCAGCACCGCAGCCCTCGAATCCGACAGCAGGAAGGCTCCCTCGGCCGCGGTGAGCTGCGGCGAGGACGGCAAAGCCACTAAGCCCGCCGCAATCGCGCCGAAGAACATCAGCGCATAGTCGCTGGTGTTCTCCATGCGAATCATGATCCGCGTCTCGGGCGGCAGGCCCAGACTCTTCAAACCAGCGGCAACCCGGCGCACGGCATCGTCGATCTGCGCGTAGCTCCAGCGCTCAGGGGGTGTCTCGGGATCGGGTATCACCAATAAGGCAGTCTTGTCGGGATGTGCGGCGGCCGCGGCCCCGATGCAGTACCGACTCATGTTGAATCGCTGCGGCACACGCTCACCAGTATAAGCGTACATGCTGACTATAGCGGTGCAACGCTGGGTAACAGGCAGTCTTTAAGAGACTCGGAGTGCGCACGTCGCATTCCTATCCCGACTCCTTCATCCTTTCCTACGTAGCGACAGTCGGCGCCACCACCTCGTGAGCGGCGATCAGCCCGTGCCATTTTTCTGGGATCGGAACGGACTGCTTGGTCTGGAAGTTGAACGCAACCAGCGTCGTATAACAGCGCGCAGCGCGGACATTGGTATCCTCGCTCCAAAACTCAAAGAGGAAGTCGAAAGATTTTCGTCCGATGCGGGCCACCCTAGCACCAATCGCGACATGTTCAAGATAGGTGAGTGCCCGCTCGTAGGTGATTTCCAGCTTGGCCACCACCATGCCGCTGGTTCCGCTCAACGGCTCGTGCAGCACATCTTCAAAGTACATGCAGCGGGCGGTCTCAGCCCATACCGCATAGGCGGCATTGTTCACGTGCTGCAACATGTCAATATCGCAAAACGGAACTCGAAATCGGGTAATGCTTCTGAATTCGTTCAGTGCCAATGCTTGCTCCTCTGATCTCAGCCCGCGCACCGCCGGTTAGCTCGGTCAGATTTCACCCCAGTAACATGCCAGTTTGTAATCGCAAGGTTCGGGCCTGGAGACGCTGCTGCTACCGGTACTGGCAAATTGCCGAAGTCAGGAGCCCGTCCACCGCCAGCCCGGTCGGTGGCGGCGCCTCCCCAATCATCGCCCGATGGCTGCTCCAGGGCCAGCGTTCCGGCGCAGCGACCCTCCCCGCCCGACCGGGCTCAGAACGACATGCCGGGTCAGCTCGCGCAGATACGCGTCCCTATCGACCAGGATGCCTTGAAGCGGCTCCAGAACGCGGGCGTAGCCGTACTAGCGACGATGTCGACGGGGGTCGCGATCGGATAGAAGGGCTCCTGCTCCGAGCGCGGAATCCGCCAATCGCCGGCTGTCAGCGGTCGATGCACGCCTGGATCTCCGCCTCGACCTCCTCCAAGTACTCATGGGCGAAATCGACGTGCAGCTCGACCCACATCGGCAAGTGGTCCGACATCTGGTACGTGCGCCAGCGCGCGTAGCTCGAGTAGAAATCCTCCGAACCGGGCTTGCGCATGAGCGGACGGTAGATCTCCTCCTCGTCCATGCGAAAGACCACGTCGAAATAGTCGAAGACCCCGGCGCGATACGGCACGATGCGCGTATAGCTCTTGCGACGGCGAGACTTGCCGGTCCACAGGGCGATCTGGTCGTAGAACTTGTCCTGCTTGACGTTCGAGCCGGGAACCCTCTGCAACGGCTCCGGGATCATGAAGTCGTTCGTTCGCAGCGCGTCCATCGTCTCGTCCCCGGGGCCGACGATGTTGAAGTCGCCCAGCACGATAAAGTAGGCGTCGGCGTCCGAATCGCTGTCGCTCTTGGCGCGTTCGCCGAGGAGCGCCGTGAGGCGCCGGATCTCGTCTTTCCGCCGTTCGAGTCCGGCGGCCCCGCTGCCGTAGTAGATGTGCACGGTGGCAAGGTTGATCTTGAGCCAGCCGGCCTGGAAGGACGCGACGAAAGGCGTCCGCGCGAACTGGTGCGCTCCCCCTACCAGCGAGCTCGGAGGCAAGACGATCTCGGCGGCTGCAGGAAGCCTCGGCGTGGGTGTCGCCTCGATGTCGACCGCGCCATCGGCAGTGACCGGTACGCGCGCATTCTTCGCGAATCGAACCGACGAGCCGGGCGGCAGAACGAGCTTGGCTTCGGCTGGGAGCGCGATCTCGACGTCCTCCTCGATCTTCGTCTGGCCGGAGACAAGCGTGCCGATCTTCAGCCCCATCGGAGACGCGAGGACCTCCCCCGACCCGAGCTCGAGCCGCGCCCCGCCCTCGACCTTGAAGCGATCCCCGAACGGGTCCGTGACTTGCTGGCCGTTGGGAAGCGTGAGCTCCCCCGCAACGTTGCGGAACCAGACCTTATCCCGGTTGAAGAGGAACACCATGCGCTCCTGGTTGCCGGAAGGGCCCTCGGTCACGTCGGTGGCGATATGGCTCCAACTGGGACCAAGCAGCCTCCGCACGTCCTCGAGGGGACCCAGATCGCGGCGAATCTCCTGCAGCGCCACCAGGTCGAAGTGCGAGAGGATCTCCGCGATATAGGCCTTGGCCTCTTGGCACCGGTACCCGTAGCTGGGTGCGTCGAACTCCCGGAGATTCCAGGTCGCGATGCGGACGTACTTCGCCTCATCAGACGGCGGCCCCACATCTTCCGCCGGCTCGGCGGCCTCGATGTGCGCTCGGAGCGCAGCACGCAAGGCTTTCAACTTTCGCGCAGCCCGCCGCTTCGTATTCAGCTTGTCGGCGCTGTCGCTTGGATCGGGACGCAGCCAAGTATAGAAGGGCATCGAAATCTCCTCGCCCAATGAGACCAGAGCCTACCGCGTCGCTTGCGCGGACCCACTCGCCCCTATTCGCATGCCTAACCTCCCGCATGGCTCTCACATCGACCGACCAAGGAGAGTGTAGTGACTTTTTGATCGGCTGCATTCGCTAGCCCCTCCAGGCGCAATCTCTACGCCCGAATCTGTAACAGGCGTGTAACATTGTTCCTAATCGGCTTGAGGTACCGCCGAACCGGCCCATTTGCGTTACGGCATGCTGCGCCGGTCACACGCGTCGGGCTCACGACAGGAGCGGACGATGAAGGAATTCTTGCGCACGGTGTCGTTGTTTTCCGGATTCAAAGACGAGGAAATCGAGCTGCTGGCGCGGACCGCCCGTGAGCGCAGCTTTCCCGAAGGAGCGCATATCGTACGGATCGGCGAGCCCGGGACCTCCGCGTTCGTGCTCGAGCAAGGAGCCGCGGACGCGCTTCTGGAAAAGCCGGGCGGCAAACCCGTGCTCCTGTCCAAGATCGGTCCTGGTGAAATCTTTGGCGAGATCGCCCTGTACGACGGCGAGCCAAGGTCCGCGTCTGTCGTCGCCACCCAGGACACCACCGTGATCGAGCTCAACCGGGAGCTGTTCCTTCTGGAGATCGCCCGGCGCCCTGAGACATCCCTCAAGCTGCTCGCGGCCATCGCGAAGAGGCTGCGCAGGTCCGAGGGCATAGTCAGCAACTTCGCAGACCGGATATACGGCGATGTTCTGCTGCGGCTCGAAGCGGCAGTGTCGGCGCAGCTGGACTCCGCAAAGACCATCTGCGAGCAGTCGAAGGAGCGCGTGGCGCAGACATCGGAGCACGCGAATCGCGTCGTGGCGCAGGTCGAGAATCGGTGGACCTTGCTGACGCGGGTTGCTTTCATTGTCGGTGGAGCCCTATCGCTCGCAGCCGCGTTCGGAATCTACAACCTGGAGAAGACGCGTGAGAGCTATGCCAAGGACTTCGAGAAGACGGTGTCCGAGGCAAAGGGCCTCAAGAAGGAGGCCAAGGGATTGCTCGCCGCCGTCCGGGACGACCGGCGAGCACTGAACGTGCTGAAGGAGAACAGCCTGTGGATGGACAAGCTGCGGCACGATCTGCAGCTCGAAGAGGGAGCCGATTTCTCCCATACCAGTGGCGACAACCAGGCTAGCGTCGCCCGAGACTTTCACGTCGCCGAGGACAGGCTCCTGAACACCTATTTCGCGGACGCGAACAAGTGGGAGTCCGAGATACTCGTGGAGGCCATGGATCTGTGGGCGGATCTCAATACGCGAAAGTATATCGTCGTCGAGCCCGACGACTGGCTCAAGGTCGTCGGCGGTATCGAGCACGCCTTGCGGAATCCTCCGACGCATTGGCGTCCGCGCCAACGCCTGGAACGTCTGACGATCCGGCTGTACAGACAGATGGAAAACGGCAACGACACCGAGGCCGCAGTCCTCATGAACCGGATGGAGGGACTGCTGGAGGATCCAGACGCGACGCCCGAGGCGAAGCGGCAGACCGCTCTCATCAGGGCCAAGGTCGGCAGCGAGCTGGACGCAGTCAAGCGGGTGCTACGCAATGAGCTGCGGAACCGCAACCCCTGGCAGCGCAGTCAGGCGGCCGTCGCTCTCATCGCGCTGGGCGACGGTGCCGGCTGGGGCCAGGTCAGGGCCGATCTTGCCGGCTCACTTCGTGCTGCGAGCGAAACCGACCTAAGACCAGACCAACAGAAGGCGCGGGAAGAGGCGGGATTCGCGTCTGCCCTCCTGCTTGCCGAGTACTCGGTCACAACGCCGGTCGAGGCGTCGCAAGAGTCCTATTTGTCCCCCAAGACGCTGAACAGCGAGCTGGCGCAGGGCAGCCCGGCCAAGACACCGCAGACCTCGCAAGGAGCGATGTCGGAGATCACCCCCGGGGTCGATCTCGTTGGTCGGACGATCCTGGGCGGACTGACCGGCGACCGCAGCAGCTGGAGCGTTTTCTTCTGGCGGTACTCCTGCAATCTCATATGTGCCCTGGGCTGCAAGACCCAGGGAAGAGCAAGCGGCGGACAGCTGTGCGGCGAGTGCTTCGATGAGATGGCGGGAACCTTCTCGGCCCTAAGGGGGCAGATAGACCGCTCTGCGGAGATCTGCCGCACCCGGCCGGGGGACGGACTCCCGCGACATTAAGCGACGGCGGCACAATCGGGGCCCCAGATGGCGCGGCTCGGTCAGAGGCCACTCCCGTAGAGACAACGCATGTCGAGCATGGCGCGGGCGCCGGAGATGATCCAACGAATAGAGGATTCGGCGCGGCTGCTCTTTGACGAAGTCGCGGGCGGCGTCGCTGCTTTTGGGGTGGAGCAAGTGCGCGGCTTCCCACGCTTCGTGCCAGAGCGCCCCGGCGCTGAGGAATAGGCTGCATCGTCGCCCAAAGATGGGTTATGGTTCGCGATCGTCCGCGACCGACCGGGGACCGGGACCGGTGCGAGATGCGCCGGGGGCGCCCGCCACCCCGGCCGCAGCGCTGGTGGGGAGGAGCGCTCAGACCCATGAAGGCTCGCTGGTCCGCAATCACGGCTTCCCAGTTCCCCTGGGAGCGTGAGGCGCTCGACTGGCTGCGGGAGCAGCTCCCCGACGTGGAGCCATGGCACGCCTGGTCCAACTTCGAGCTCATTGACGACGAGGGCCGGGTCAACGAGGTGGACGCCCTCGTGCTCTCCCCCCAGGGGCTCTTCCTGGTGGAGGTCAAGAGCCGCCCCGGCGTCCTGACCGGGGACGCCCACACCTGGACCTGGAGCGACGACGGCCGCCGCTTCACCGACGACAACCCGCTGATCCTCACCAACCGCAAGGCCAAGCGGCTGGCCTCCCTGCTGCGGCGACAGCCGGCGATCGCGAAGTCCCGCGGCCGCCTGCCCTGGGTCGAGCCCCTGGTGTTCCTGTCCTCGACCCGCACCGAGTGCCGCCTCGACCCCTCCGGCCGGGCCCGCGTCCATGGCCGGGGCCTGCCAGGGCGACCCGACGACCGCGGCATCATCGCCGCTCTCAGCAGCCCGCCCGCATCGCTCCCCGGAAGCCCCCGTACGCCCGGCGTCGACCGCAGCCTGGCCCGCGCCATCGTCAAGGCGGTCGGCGAGTCCGGCATCCGTCCGTCGAACCGCTCCCGCCGGGTCGGGGACTATGAGCTGAAGGGTCTTCTGGCGGAGGGCGAAGGCTGGCAGGACTTCGAGGGGACCCACGTCAGCGCCGGCGTCCATCGCCGCATCCGGATCTACCCCTTCGCCGGCGGCACCGGAGAGCAGGGCCGCCGCGACCTCAAGAAGGCTGCCCTGCGGGAGTTCCAGATCCTGGAGGGCATCACGCATCCCGGCATCGTGAAGCTCCACGACTTCAAGGAGACGGAGCTCGGCCCCGCCCTCGTCTTCGAGCACGACCCCCAGGCCATCCGGCTCGACTTCTTCCTCCGGGAGCGGGCCGAGACCCTCACCATGGACCTGCGCCTCTCGATGCTTCGCCAGCTCGCCGAGGTGCTCAAGTACGCCCACGGCCGGCGGCTCTACCACCGGGCCCTGGCGCCTCAGAACGTGCTGGTCCGGGGCGTGGACAGCCCGACGCCCAACCTCCAGGTGATGAACTGGCAGACCGCCGCCCGCGAGGCCACCGCCGGGGCGACGGGGCTGCGTACCACGGGCACGCTGCACGTCGAGCAGTACGTGGAAGAGCCGAGTCAGGTCTACCTCGCCCCGGAGGCGAGCCGGACGGACATCGCCGCCGGGCCCCACATGGACGTCTTCTCCCTGGGCGCGATCGCCTTCCATCTGTTTGCCGGCCGCCCGCCCGCGGACTCCCGGCTGGAGCTGGCTGAGCGCCTGCGCGTGGGCCATGGGCTGCGCATCTCCGACGCGCTGGACGGGGCAGGCCCTTGCCTCCAGGACCTGATCCAGGCCAGCACTCAGCCGGAGGTGAGCAGCCGCGCCGCCAGCGTGGACGAGCTCCTGGAGTATCTGGAGCTGGTGGAGGAGGAGCTCACCGCCCCCAACCCCGACACGACCGTCGAGCCCGCTTCTGCGGTGAAGGGCGATCGCCTGGAGGGCGGCTTCACGGTGCTGGCCAAGCTCGGCACCGGCGCCACCGCCCGGGCCTTCCTGGTCCGGCCGGACGACTCCGACGAGGCCCTGGTTCTCAAGGTGGCGCTGGACGCAACCCAGGACGAGCGGATCCGCGCCGAGGGCGAGGTGCTCGCCCGCCTGCGCCACCCCAACATCATCGAGTACAAGGGCACCCATCAGGTCTCCGGGCGCACCGCCGTCCTCATGACCGCCGCCGGCGAGAAGACGCTGGCCAAGCGCATCAAGGAGTCCGAGCCCATCTCGCTCGACCTCGTCGCCCGCTTCGGCGAGGAGCTCTTGTCGGTCGCCGACTACCTGGAGGGCGAGGGGGTCACGCACCGCGACATCAAGCCGGAGAACATCGGCATCGCGACCGGCAAGGACAAGCGGCTGCAGCTGCTGCTGTTCGACTTCTCCCTGGCACGCACGCCGCCGGAGAACCTCCACGCCGGCACCCGTCCCTACCTCGATCCCTTTCTGACCCTGCGCGAGCGCCCCCGCTGGGACCTCTACGCGGAGCGCTTCGCGGTGGCGGTGACCCTCTACGAGCTCCTCACCCGCTCGCTCCCGGTCTGGGGCGACGGGGTGAGCGACCCGGCCACCCTGCCGGAGGATGCGGAGGTCAAGCTCGAACCCGAGCGCTTCGACCCGGCGCTCCGCGACGGCCTCACCGCCTACTTCACCAAGGCCCTGGCCCGGGACGCCCGCAAGCGCCACGACAACGCGGAGGAGATGCTGCGTGCCTGGCGTCGGGTCTTCGACGAGGCCCGCCGCCCGACCACGGATGCCGACGAGTTCGACGCGATTGCCCGCCGCGCTACCCCCGTCACCACCATCGTGGAGCTGGGCTACGGCATGGAGGCCCAGAACGTCCTCGACCAGATGGGCATCCACAACGCCCGCGAGCTCCTCGCGGTGGACCGGGTGCGCTTCCGCTACCTGAAGGGGGTGGGCGACAAGGTCCGCCGGGAGATCCGCACCCGCGCCAAACGCCTGGCCCAGCTCCGCCCCGACCTGGTGCCGGGGGGCGTCACCGTCCTGGACACCGAGGGCAAGGGCCCCGTCAGCATCGACGACCTGGCCGCGCACCTGCTGCCCCGCCGTCCCCTGGGCGACGACAGGCCGGAGGAGCGGGCCCTGGCGCTCTGGCTCGGGCTGGAGAACGGTGTCGGCCCCCACCTAAGAATGCCCCCCTC
>JARRNE010000040.1:0-9149 GCA_037385305.1 Chromatiaceae bacterium
TGATCAACGACTTCGAGAAGATGCTCCATGCAAACGGCACACGCATCCTCAAGCTCTTTCTGCATATCAGTCCGGAGGAGCAGCTTGCCCGCTTCAAGCAGCGCCTCGACGACCCGGCGCGGCACTGGAAGATCAGCGAGTCCGACTATTCGGAGCGCGAGCTTTGGCCCAAGTACATCGAAGCCTTTGAGGAGGCAATGGAGAAGACCAGCACCAGCCGCGCGCCCTGGTTCGTGATCCCCGCCGACCACAAGTCGTTCCGTGACCTGGCCATCTCCACGATCGTCGCGGACACCATGGACGAGATGGGGCTCAAGCTCCCGCCGACCCGGGTGGACCTGGCCGACATCCGTGCCAAGTACCACGCGGCCGAACAGGAACGCGGAACACCCGGGGGCCAAGGCCGCCGACCAGCCGGCGGCGCTTGGGGTTGCACCCATGGGCATCTGCCTGCTGGACGGTCTGCGCCCCCAGGGCATCGGTAGGGGCCCTGCGCGATGCCCTGGCCGCCAAGGGCTACCGCGCATTCGGTGTCGCCCGCTCCGAGGACGATGGGGCGAGCTGGTCGCTGCTTGGCATCCTGCCCATGTTCGATCCGCCGCGGGACGACTCCAAGGAGACGATCGAGCGGGCAAACGCCAAGGGCGTGCGGGTCAAGATGACCACCGGAGACGACACCGCCATCGCCTGCGAGACAGCGCGCCAGCTCGGCATGGGGGCCAACATCGTTGCCGCGGCCGATGCCTTCCCGAAGGACATGGACCCGAACAGTGTGCCCCCGCGGATCAGCGATGCGATCGAGCGCGCCGACGGCTTCGCCCGCGTGTTCCCGGAGCACAAGTATGTGATCGTCAAGACCCTGCAGGCGCGCGGCCACTTCATGCTCTACAGCACGCGCACGGCCAAGTGGTTCTTCCAGCCGCCGCTGCCTGGCCTGCCTTTGAACGCGCGCTCTGGGCGACCAATGTCCTCGCCATTTCGATGTGCGCCTTCGGGTGGCTGGTACCGCGGCTGCCCTGGACGAGCATCGGCTGGGTGCTCGCCTACTCCATCGCCTGGCTCTTTGTGATGGACATCACCAAACGGGTGACCTACTCGGCCATCGACCGCACGGGGAGACGATCCGCCAAGTACAGGAAGCTGGTGACCCAGCCGTTCCACCCCCGGGCTCCCGGCAATCTCCAACCTGCCACGTTCGAGGGCTGACCGGGTGCGTCGGGTCACGAAGCTCTCGCCGGTCGCCGGCCCTCTGCCTGTGTTCCAAGGGGCTAGCATGCTTGCGGTCCACCGAATGGCACCAGCCGGGTTCTGACACTTACCGAAAACTTCGAAACGGTCGGGCAATAGAAAACCGAAAGTCTTGCATGAGCTGCCGCAGCAGGCATTTCAAAATGGAATCTAAGGCTATGTTTTCACAATACAACATTATACCGAGAATCGTTGCTGCGATGCCGCTGATATTCGCAGCGGCACCTACCCTTGCGCAGGGCAACGACGCCGACGACCCGGTGCTGGGCAAGACCGACGTCTCCACGGTTCCGAAGATCGGCCGTTTGCAGAGGCGCATCCAGCGAGCTATCTGGTGGGAAGAGCTGAACCGCGAGCTCACCGGTGTCTACAGCGACTACTCGCAATTCAAGAGCGAGGTCAAGAAGGATACCGGGCTGTCGTGGAGCATGCCGGTGAGCTACTTACAGCAATGGGGCCTACCGGACGGCGGTTGGCCGGCTGGTCAGATACTGGCGACGCCGGGACTCGATTGGGAGATGTTCAACAGCGAGACCTTTGGCGCAGGGTCTTTGCAGGTGTCGTACACCCTGGTCAAGTATCCTTGGCAGCAGACTGCTGCAGCCATCGCCGGCAATCTCGGGATCATTACCCAGATCAATGACTTTCCCGGAAATGGGGAAGATTCCTTCGACCAGCTTACCTATACCCAGGCATTTCCGGGAAACAAGCTGTTGCTGTCGATCGGCCAATACCCATTTTACAACTTCGATGATAACCAGTACCTGGCGGATCAGCAGCAGAATTTCGACAATTTGCTGTTACTCAGAACGGCAGCTCGACCTACCCGATCGCGGGTCTCGGCGCCTATGCTCAAATCAACGTCACCAGCACTATCCAGCTCGCCGGCGGCTTCCAGAATGCCACCAACATCACTGGCGCGAACCTCTCGAGCAACGGGTTTAGCACACAACACTTTGCCTGGTTCGGCTATGCGCAGTGGACGCCCAAATTTCACAGCCTTGGTGATGCGCAATACTCGTTTACCTATTACGATGTGCCCGCAGTGCCGGTGCAGCCGAGCAGCAGCACCGGCTGGTCGTTCAACGCCGTCCAAAACCTGAATGACACCTGGGCAATATTCGGTCGCGCAAACGGCGCCTGGGGCTATCAGACGCCAATACGAGCCTCCTATGCGATTGGCGGGGCAATGAACAACCCGCTCGGACGCAGTGCGATGGATCAAATCGGATTAGCGATCGGATACGCCGAGGCCGCGGATCCACTAGGCACAAGAGACGAGACGATCGTCGAGGCTTACTGGAACTGGGAGCTTTCCGGAGGATTGCTGCTTACGCCGGACGTGCAGTACATCAGCAATCCGGGCAATGACGGCGGACGTGACAGCGCTTGGGCATTGTCGTTACGCGCCACGCTGATATTTTGATTGGCCGTTGGATCGCGGGGGGTTCTACGCGCGATTCACCGACTGAATCGGTTCTCAGTGTCGAAGCAGCCACAAGGTGTCCCGCTTGATCGTCTGAACAACACGACTGCTGATGCAACCGAGATGTTGACAGGTACTCGATCCGTTCCCTTTTCAATGCCGAGGAGCACTCAACCATGTCCAAACAAGATATTAGGCAGCAAGCAGGCCGAGAAGAGCCGGAGAACCCTCTCGACGAGACCTACGGCGCGAGCGAGCTCGCTTCGGCTCTTCCTAAATCGGCCTTTCCCGATGCCGAACGCGATCCCCGACGCGTATTCGCCGCGGTCCGCGACGAGCTGATGCTCGACGGGAACGCGCGCCAGAACCTCGCAACCTTCTGCCAAACCTGGGAGGAGGCCGAGATCCATCGGCTGATGGATACCTGCATCGACAAGAACATGATCGACAAGGATGAATATCCACAGACCGCGGAGATCGAGTCACGCTGTGTGCGGATGCTCGCCGATCTGTGGAATTCGCCTGCGAGCGATCACACGGCCGGCTGCTCGACCACCGGCTCCAGCGAGGCCGCAATGCTCGGCGGGCTGGCGATGAGGCGCCGTTGGGAGGCCCGCCGCCGAGCCGAGGGCAAGCCCACCGATAAGCCCAATCTAATCACCGGGCCGGTCCAGATCTGCTGGCACAAGTTCACCCGCTACTGGGACATCGAGCATCGCGAGATCCCGATGGACAAGGATCGGCTCCTGATGTCACCCGAAGAGGTACTGAGCCGCTGCGACGAGAACACCATCGGCGTCGTGCCGACGCTGGGTGTGACCTTCACCGGTGAGTACGAGGCGGTGAAGGCGGTCAGCGAGGCCCTGGACAAATTGGAGGCCGACACGGGCCTGGATATCCCGATCCATGTCGACGGCGCCAGCGGCGGCTTCCTCGCCCCCTTCTGCGCGCCGGAGCTGGAGTGGGACTTCCGGCTCCCGCGGGTGAGATCGATCAACGCCTCGGGACACAAGTTCGGCCTCGCCCCGCTCGGTGTGGGCTGGGTGCTGTGGCGTGAAGAGAAGGAGCTGCCAGACAACATGGTGTTCTGGGTGAACTATCTCGGCGGCAACATGCGCGACATCGCGCTGAACTTCTCGCGGCCCGGGGGGCAGATCGTCTGCCAGTACTACAACTTCCTCCGCCTCGGGCGCGAGGGCTACCGCAAGGTCCACACCGCCTGCTATCGCAGCGCGGAATATCTCGCCGACGCGATCTCGAAGATGGGGCCCTTCGAGATCGTGTACGACGGCGACATGGCTCGGGGCATCCCGGCGGTTTCGTGGAAGATCAAGGAAGGCGTCGATCCTGGCTTCACCCTTTTCGATCTGGCGGATCGGCTCAGGGTACGCGGCTGGCAGGTACCGGCCTACACCTTGCCGGCGAACTGTCAGGATCAGGCGATCCAACGGATCCTGGTGCGCAACGGCGTCAGTCTCGACCTGTGCACCCTGCTCATCGACGACATGAAATCCGCCCTGAGTCATATCGAAGCGCATCCGATTCAGGAATCGCTCACGAGCAAAGAGGCATCGGGTTTCCATCATTGAGAAAAGGAAGTGCCTCGGCATTTCCATCGTCGCGCAGACTCTTCGATGCCGGCATGGCAGGAGAGGTTTTCGCGAAGCGACGAGTGAACTTGGGAGGGCGGAGAGTACCGCCCTGGACCGACTTTCGGGTCACGTTTTTCAGAAGAAGACGCTCTCATGGCTGCCAATAGCACAAACGCTCCACCGAAACAGCTTTCGTTGCTGGGTTTCTTCGCGATCACCGCTTCCATGGTGATGGCGGTCTATGAATATCCGACCTTCGCCACGTCGGGCTTCAGCCTGGTGTTCTTCCTGCTGCTGGCAGGCGTCCTGTGGTTCGTCCCGGTCGGACTGTGCGCCGCAGATATGGCCACGGTGGAAGGCTGGGAAGAGGGAGGCGTGTTCGCCTGGGTCTCCAACACCCTGGGGGAGCGCTGGGGGTTCGCGGCGATGTCGTTCACCTACCTGCAGATCGCCGTCGGCTTCATCCCGATGCTCTACTTCGTGCTCGGGTGCTTGTCCTACATCCTTGCCTGGCCGGCGTTGAACCATGATCCGGTCGTCAAGACCATCGCCGCCCTGATCATCCTGTGGCTGCTCGCGTTGACCCAGCTCGGCGGCACCAAATACACCGCAAAGATCTCCAAGGCTGGCTTTTTCGGCGGCATCCTGCTGCCGGCCCTCATTCTTGTGTGTCTCGCGATTCTCCATGTGGCGAGCGGCGCGAAGCTCGAGATCACGATGGACGCGTCCACCTTCTTCCCGAACTTCACACAGATGGGCACCCTGGTGGTGTTCGTCGCCTTCATCCTCAGCTACATGGGCGTCGAGGCATCGGCGACCCATGTGAACGAGATGCGGAACCCGGGGCGAGACTATCCGCTCGCCATTTTCCTGCTCATGGCGGCGGCCATCTGTCTCAGCTCCATCGGTGGCCTGTCGGTTGCCTCGGTGATTCCGCACGACAAGATTGATCTGAGTGCGGGCGTCGTACAGACGTTCAAAGAGCTCATTCTCATCCATGCCGGTAGCGGTCTCGGATGGGTGGTGCGGATCATCGCCGCACTGCTGATGCTCGGCGTGCTGGCAGAGATCGCGGCCTGGATCGTGGGCCCCCGCGCGGTATGCACGTAACCGCCGAGAAGGGTATCCTGCCGCAGGCGATGGCGAAGGTGAACAAGAACGGCGTTCCGATACCTCTGGTCATCTTCCAGCTATTGGTGACTACCGTTGCCGTCGTCGTGCTCACCAATGGTGGCGGCGGCAGCAACATGTCATTCCTCATCGCCCTGGCGCTCACGGTGGTGCTCTATCTGATGACCTATTTCATGCTTTTCCTCGGTTATATGACGCTGGTGCTGAAGTACTCCGAGAAGAAACGGGCTTTCAACATTCCGGGTGGGAAGGGCATGAAGCTGTTGGTAGTCAGCTCCGGTTTCCTGATCTCGCTGATTGCCTTCGTTGTGTCATTCTTCCCGCCGAGCGGTCTGCCAGGGACGGAAGGTAACGAGATTTATCTGGAGTTGCTGCTGGTGAGCTTCCTGGTGGCCGTGTCGATCCCTTTCATCGTGTACGCGTTGCACGATCTGCGGGGGGCTCGGCGGGTCCATGTCAAGTACCATAATGCGCCGTCGGGCCACTTCGCTGTCCATCCGCGTGGCCGTGGCAGCCACATCCTCGAGCCGATCGAGGAGAGCCAGAACGAGTCGTAGAGACTCCACGCCACCTCGGGCGGAGAGGAAGCTGAAATCCGGCTCTCCTTTCCGCCCGCGCCTTTCAGGAGAAGAGCGTGTCAATACCGCAGATCGAAACAGCCCTCGCCGCCGGCTACGCGGCCGCAAAACGGGTCACTGGCGGAAAGAGCGCCGACTACATCCCCTTTCTGGCCTCGGTGCCGTCGGATCTCCTGGGCGTCTGCGTGGTGACCACCGACGGCAGCACCTTCAGGACCGGCGACTGCGACTATGCATTCGCCATCGAATCGATCTCCAAGGTCTTCTCGCTCGCCCTGGTGATGGAGACCATTGGCATGGACGCGGTGCGTGAAAAGCTCGGAGCCGACCCCACCGGGCTGCCCTTCAACTCAGTACTGGCGCTCGAATTGCACGAAGGCAAGCCGCTGTCTCCCCTTGTAAATGCCGGAGCGATCGCCACGACGAGCCTGGTACCGGGCCGCGACGCGGAGGCCTGCTGGGAGGCGGTCCTCGATGTTCAGGGCCGGTTCGCCGGCCATCCGGTGGCGTCGATAGCGAACGAGCTGGGCTGCAACCTGTTTCTGCCGCGAGCGACGCCCCCCGTCCCGGAAGCGGCGGCCTCGTGACAGCGCCATCGGCGCTGTCACGAAAGGGAGCCGGGAAGCAGTGTGTTTCATCGCGGCGGGAGGTCAGTCGTCCTTCGGCTTGGTGATCAGCCAGTGAGGGACAGTCAGGCCCCAATGAATCACGGCCGAGCGAAACGCGAAGATCAGCACGATGCAGAGGATTCCGGAAACCGAACGCTGCTCGGGCATCAGCGCGATCGAGAGCACATAGAGCGTGCAGCCGAGCAGCACCGGTATCGCATACAGATCGCGGTTCATCAGCAAAGTCTGGTGCTTGGAGAGCACGCCCCGAATCAGACCGCCACCGATTGCGGTGACGACGCCGAGAATGACCGGTGCGGCCGGAATGCCCAACCCCAGGTCCCAGACCTTGTTCGATGTCTGAACGGCGAATAACGCGTCGCCGAAGCCATCCAGATACAGCAGCAGGCGAAACAGGTGCTGGCGATCGAGCAACGGTTTGCCGATGAATGCCAGCAGGCTTGCGGCGAGCGCAATCCAGATGTAGCTCGGGTCAATCGACCAGAACACCGGCACCCCGAGGATGACGTCACGGATCGTCCCCCCTCCGAAGGGCGGTGATGGTACCGAGCACACAGGCACTGAACAGGTCGATCCCGCGCGAGGAGACGGCGATGACGCCTGTCATCGCAAATGCCATGATGGCCAGCATCTGCACAGCTGCTGCAATATCCACCGGTTCTCCGTCTGTACCCTTGCTCGAACAGCTTGGAACGTAATGATTGCTGCTCGCATAGAGCGGCGCGGAAATCGCCTCTTCGCGCCGCGACTTGAGAAATCACCAGGACGGCGGTTTTTTCGAGGTCCCCGAAAGGACAAGCAGGCCGATACGTTATTTGACAGGAATCGACCTGAGCTTTCACGTCTGGCGAAGAAGGTCCCCTGGCGGCTCTATCTTGCGGCAAGCCTGGTCGGCGTGCTTGCCGGGCTGATCGGTGCCGTGTTCCACGCCCTGCTGGACCAAGCGGTCGCTGCCCGACGCACAGTGCACGCGCTGCTCAGCGCCGCGCCGGTCCCCGGATGGCTGGTTTTGATGGCGCTTGGAGCCCTGGTGCTGGTCGGCGCCATGCGGCTTGTGCGCCGCTTCGCCCCGGAAACGGCGGGCAGCGGTGTGCAGGAGGTCGAGGCGATTCTTGCGGGTGAGCGCAAGCTGCGCTGGCAGCGCGTGCTGCCGGTGAAGTTCTTCGCCGGCTCCCTGGCCGTCGGCTCGGGCCTGGTGCTCGGCCGCGAGGGGCCGACGATCCACATGGGGGCGGCGCTGGGACAGGTGGCGAGCGAGCGCCTGGCGCCGCGTCTCGGCGACAACCACGCGCTGATCGCCGCCGGTGCGGGCGCTGGCCTGGCCACTGCATTCAACGCCCCGCTGGCCTCGATCGTCTTCGTGATCGAAGAGCTGCGCGAGCATTTCGACTACGGGTTCGCAACCGTCCAGTCGGTGATCCTCGCCTGCTGCGCAGCCGTGATCGTCAGCGGCTGGATGCTCGGCAAGGGTCCGGACATGCCGTTGCCTGACCTGGACATGGCGCCGCTGGCTTCACTGCCGCTGTTCCCCTTGCTCGGTGTCCTGATCGGTGCCCTCGGTGTCTTGTTCAACCGCCTGTTGCTGGGGTCGGTAGCGGCGTTCCGCGCGCTCGGCAGCGCGGGCGCCTATGCCACCGCAGGCGTCGCGGGGCTGATGCTGGGCGGGCTGATCTGGTTTGCCCCCAACACGGTCGGTGGGGGTGAGGGCTTGGTTGAGAGCCTCCTGCACGGGCAACCGGCCTTGCTCTTCCTGCTCGCATTGCTCGCGGTGCGCATGCTGACCACGGTCGGCAGCTATGGCGCGGGGCTGCCGGGGGGTATCTTCGCGCCGATGCTCGCACTCGGCACCATCTGCGGCGCGGCCTTTGGGGCCTTGGTCTCGATCGTTGCACCGGCGCTCAGCATGCCACCGGAGGTGTTTGCCGTCGCGGCGATGGGTGCGCTGTTCGCAGCGACTGTTCGCGCACCGCTCACCGGCATCATTCTGGTGATCGAGCTCACCGACGCGCAGTCCGTGACCCTGCCAATCATCCTCACCTGCCTCAGCGCCACCTTCACCGCCCAGGGCATGGGCGGACGCCCGATCTACAGCTCGCTGCTCGGGCTTGGCACGCGGCCAGCGCCGCGTGCACCGGTCCGGCGGATTGCCGCCGCCGCGATGATCCTCATCGCCTTCATCGCAGTCGAGCGGATCGACGTGGTCTGGAAGGGCGCCGGGATGGGGCCGGCCAAGATCGTTGTAGAGACTCACACGCCAGCGCGGGTGGTAGCGGAGAAGCCGATCCCGCGCGCGAGCATTCCGAGAGATGAAGCCCGGGCCGCGCCGCGCTCGTCACCCGCGGCGACCTTGGAGAAGGCGCTGCCGAGGGCGACAGGGCCCGCGGGAACCGAGGCCAGCGGTGACGCAAGAGCCGATCGCGAGCCGGGCGCCAGCGCAGCGGCCCACGACAGGACCGGTGCCCCTGCTCCCGCGTCGTTGCCAGTGCGGGAGGCACCCCTAGATGCGAGGTTTCGCGAACAGTTGGCTTCACGAGACGAGCCTGCA
>JARRNE010000041.1:0-9117 GCA_037385305.1 Chromatiaceae bacterium
ACGCAGCCAGGACCAGTACGCCCCCCTGCGTCGCCTCACCCGACCCTACATCCTGCGCCGTCTCAAGACCGACCGGCGGATCATCACCGACCTGCCGGAGAAGAGCGAGGTCCCCGCCTGGTGCGGCCTGAGCAAGGCCCAAGCCGTCCACTATCAGCGCAGTGTCCAGGAGCTGCAGAGCGCGCTGGAGACCCTCGACGGCATGCAGCGCCGCGGCCTGGTGCTGGCCACCCTGCAGCGGTTCAAGCAGATATGCAACCACCCCTCCCAGCTGCTTGGCGACGGGTGCTACGAGCCAGCCAAGAGCGGCAAGTTCCAGCGCCTAGCCGAGCTGTGCGAGGAGATAGCCGCCCGCCAGGAGAAGCTGCTGCTGTTCACCCAGTTCCGCGAGATCACCGAGCCACTCGCTGCCTTTCTCGGAGAGTGCTTCGCCCGCCCCGGCCTGGTGCTGCACGGCGGCACCTCGGTGGCCCAGCGCCGCCGGCGGGTCGAAGCCTTCCAGCGCGAGGACGGGCCCCCATTCTTCGTCCTCTCCCTCAAGGCGGGCGGCACCGGTCTGACCCTCACCGAGGCATCCCACGTCATCCACTTCGACCGCTGGTGGAATCCTGCGGTGGAGAATCAGGCCACCGACCGCGCCTTCCGCATTGGCCAGAAGAAAAGCGTGCTGGTCCACAAATTCATCTGCCGAGGCACCGTGGAGGAGAAGATCGACGCCCTGATCCGCGACAAGATTGCCCTGGCCGACGACCTGCTGCAGGATGGCGGCGAGATCCCCCTGACCGAGATGGACGACCAGGCCCTCCTGGAGCTGGTCTCCCTCGACGTCGAAAAGACCCGAATCGACTGAGCGCCCCCATGTCCCACTTCGGTTGGAAGCCCTACGTCCCCGTCGCCAAGCGCCGCGCCCGGGCCGAGCGCGAGATGAAGAAGCTCGTCAAACAGGGCCGGCAGATAGAGCCGGTTGTGATCGGCGGGCGCGGGATCGCCCGCACCTTCTGGGGCGAGGCCTGGTGCAAGCACCTGGAGCAGTACAGCGACTATGCCAACCGCTTGCCCCGGGGCCGTACCTACGTGCGCAACGGCTCGGTCTGCCACCTGTCGATAGGAGAGGGAAAGATCGAGGCCGTCGTCAGCGGCTCCGAGCTCTACCAGGTCGCCATCAAGATCGAGCCGTTGCCCACCACCCGATGGGAGCGGCTACGCGAGCAGTGCACCGGCCAGATCGGCTCTCTACTGGAGCTGCTGCAGGGCCGCTTCTCCGACCAGGTGATGCAGATCGTCGCCCACCGTGACCAAGGACTCTTCCCCAACCCCACAGAGATCCACATGCAGTGCAGCTGTCCGGACTGGGCGGACCTGTGCAAGCACCTGGCCGCCGTGCTTTACGGCGTCGGCGCGCGCCTCGACCAGCAGCCCGAGCTGCTGTTCCGGCTGCGCGGTGTCGACCACCAGGAGCTGATTACCGCCGACCTGGACCCCACCCGCGTCGCAGATGGCGCCCGCAAGGGCCGACGGCTGGCGACCGAGGACCTGTCGGCGGTGTTCGGCATAGACCTGGACGACGAGTCTACGCCCGCCTCCCGCAAGCCTCCGGCCACCCGGAAGCAGACCGTCTCCAAGGTCCCGACACCCACCGCCGAGCCCCCATTTGCCCCCACCGGCCCGGCCATCGCCCGGCTGCGCGAGCGCCTGGGGATGAACAAGAGCCAATTCGCCCGCCTGGTCGGCGTCAGCCCACCCACCATCACCAACTGGGAGAGAAAGGCCGGAGCCCTCGACCTGCATCCCGATCACCTGAAATGCCTTCGCCGGGCATCCACCCTCACCGAGAGGCAGGCCGCGACCCGGCCGGGGCGAGCCAGTCGACAGAGAGACCGGTGAAATGGGCAGCCTCCCCCACAGCCGGGGGGTTGGGCGGACGGTGCGAGTCGATGAGTGATGCAAAGGGTTGGGCCCTTCTTGCCACAACAAGGATCGCAGAGCTGTTCCCGCTTGGTCCCTTATGGCCGAGCTGCGCCGCTCATCGGGTTGACCGCGGGAGTCCGCAAAGGGTCCGAAGCCGTCTCTCAGCATAAAACGCGCAGAGGCAAGCTTGGATCGTCAAAAGACGTCGGCTCTACGTGCATGGCCTGTCGAGTGGCTCCGACGCGCGCGAAAGTACCTTTCGGTGACAGGCTTCCCGAAAACGTCGCAATCGTTTTCAGTCAAAGCGCGCGTAAGCGGCCACGCCCGACTAGCGCGCCGCCATTGGATAGACCCAGCCCAGGATGCGCCCCCCATCCGGGTTCCGTGTCGTGCCGGGCGTCACATCCATCAGGGTGTAGCGCCCGTCCACGGTGAACAGACTGATACGGCGGGCATAGTTATCGGGATCGCGCCAGGGATGGTTGTCGTAGTTCTCCTCGGCCAGCGCAATCCAGCCCCGCTCGGCATCCACCGCCACGACGACCGCGACATGCCCGAAGCGCCAGTCCGGATCGGCCGCATCGGGCGCATAGACCACCAGATCACCGCGCTCGGGCGCGCGTTGGGCGGATCCGTTCAGCGAGCGGCCCAGCGGTACGGGCTCGTGCCCGGTCAGGCGCTGCCCCTGCGTCAACGTGAAGATGTCGGCGGCCGTTGGCACGTCCCCGAAGGTCAGGCCGCGGTTGCGAATCCACCAGCGACGGGCGTACTCGACGCATTGGTAGGTAACGCCCGCATACTCGAACCGTCGCGGGTCAGGCGACTGCAGCGCCACCCGCAGCTGGCCGGAGTCGCGATCGACAAAGCTGTACTCCAAGTGGAGGCAAGTGGAAACGCAGTTCGAGCGCGCCTCCACACCATCCGCGACACCGAGCCGGGCGCCAAAGGGCGTGACGCAGGGACCCTCACAGGCGTGTTGCGCGGCGCGCAGCTGCTGCCCGCGTTCCGCCGCTGTCGGGGCCGGCCGACTGGGAGCCAGGTCCGCACCGTCCGTGTGCGGTAGGGGTACACCGAGCGCGACCACGGTATCGCGGGCGGTCGCCGAATCCGGTGGACACGCCGTATCGGCCGGGGCGAGCCCCCACGCCGCACAGCCACCGAAGAGTAACAGGGCAGCAGAGAGGGCTTGGCAGGAGACACCGACCAGCTTCCAGCGGAGGTGTAGAGTCATGGGGCGCGCTCTCCTTGTGTCGGCGATGATCTCAGATCCCCCATGGGTGGCGACAGGTCCGCTGCGCCCATCTGTGGCATCCCGAATCCGGACGCGAGGGTAGCGCAAGCGGCCGGCCGAGCCGCCGCGAGACCGCACTGCAGCATCACGCGAGGTAGAGCGCTGCGAGCGGCACGAGATTGAGCAGCAGGATGCCGAGCTTGTACACGGCCATGCCGGCGTAGTGGATGGCATCGAAGGTCTCGGCGGAGAGCCTGAACCAACGGGTGTGCAGTCGATAAATCCAGTCGTGGGCCGCAACGAAGAGCAGGAACCAGAGCAACAGAACGCCGTAGTTGATCGCGGCGGACCACAGGAGCAGCTCTTTGAGCACGGTGATCGTCATGGTGCCTCCAGGGTATCGCTGATCCCAAGCAGTCTGGCGGAAGCGGACGCTGGGGATCAGCTTGTCGGGTGGAGTTGTCGCGCTATGTTGGGCGCTATCTTGGACGCTGTCTCGCCATGCTCGGCTCTGCCATCACGCGCCACTCACGGCGAATCGGGTGCCCCAAGGGCTTTTCAGGGTCGAGGTGGCCGCGGCGACGGTTGATCGCTCGCCCGGCTGCCGAGACTGATGGGTCTCGAGCGGCTGAAGACTAACCGAGCGTCGTGTCCAGTACCATCATCAGGGCGAAGCCGACCATGAGGCCGAGCGTGGCTGGGGTCTGGTGGCCGTTGCGGTGTGTTTCCGGGATCACCTCGTGGGAGACAACGAAGATCATGGCACCGGCGGCGAATCCGAGCATGCTGTCCTCCAAGCGCTGATTGATCCTGTGCAGTGCGAATCCGGGCAGGGCGCCAAGGGCGGTGGCACCGAATGCAACGGTGCCACCGAGCAGGGCCAGACGCAGCGGCGCCTGAGCGGCACCGGCCAGGACCAGCGCGATGCTGGTGCCCAGCAGGACGAGGACCCCCAGGGTCGAGACCACCAAACCAAGGGTGGTCCAGGGGTGAGCCTGTGCCTGCTCGATCCAGGCGGCTCGCAGGCTGGCGCCCTGGGGTTGGCTGATGGCTGCCATGGCGACTTGCCTCCGGCGTCGGTTTGGATCGGGCTATGTGCTGCGGGCCGCAGCTTAGGTCTGGAAACAGAATGTCCGCTTGGTCATTGAGCCTCCAATCGTTGGTGCCAATGACAGCCTTTGCTGAGGGAATTGGGTCACGTCTTGAAATACTGCATTGGGACGAGTTTGCGTAGGACGGAACTCCGGCACGACCAGCATCATTTAGCCCGGGTAGGGCGGAACGCGACAGCGGTTCCGCGAGAGACCGGCATGCCAGTCGGCTAGCTGGTGCAAATCCAGCCATGGCCCTTGGGGAAGGGAACATGTAGGCGAAGGCAAGGGTGCCCGAAGAAACTCCCCCGGCACCTTAGGGAAGAGGAGGACGGCGGGGTTGCCGCCGGAGGGGAGCCAAGGAGGGATCTGAAGGAGGCCGGAGTCCCAAAATTGCCACCGAAGCGAGAGCGAACCTTCGGCAATGAGCGTACGAGACCTATTGACCGAAAAATCGGTGGATATGCCTTTCGTGAGGAGCCGTGTACGGACCCGTACGCACGGTTCTGGGGGCAGACGGGGGCTGCGGCGCCGTCTGACCCGATCAAGAACCAGGCTCCCAAGCCGCATGGATTTGGCGATCCGTCCACCGGGCTCGTGTAGGCTCGGTGGAGCCCAGCAGTACCCCGCAGAGGACCTTAGAGACCAAAGGAGGCAATCATGGCCAGAGCCTTACGGGCTTTCTTCACGGCGATCGTTATCGCCTGTTCGTCCTATGTTCTGCCGTCTTTCGCGCAGGCCCCAAGCGACCAGACCGCCATTCTCGCCGGCGGCTGCTTCTGGTGTGTTCAAAGCGACTTCGACGAGCTGAAAGGCGAGGGCGTCATTGCAACCTTGGCTGGATATACCGGCGGTACCATCGAGCACCCCACCTACCAGGACTATCACGACTCGGGAGAGGGCATCGTCCCCCACGTGGAAGCCGTCAAGATCACCTACGACCCCGCGAAGATCAGCTATGCGGACCTGTTGGAGTACTATGTGCATCACATCGACCCGTTGGACGGCAGTGGGCAATTCTGCGACCGCGGCCCGTCGTACCGGCCCGTGATCTTTACGACAAACAAGGAGGAAACCGCTACTGCCGAGGCGGTGCTGAAACAAGCGGCGGAGAAGTTGGGAAAACCCGTTGCCGTTCAGATCCTGCCCGCCAAGAGATTCTGGCCGGCGGAAGACTACCACCAGGAATACCAAGAGAAGAACCCGTTGCGCTATAAATTCTACCGCTGGAATTGCGGTCGAGATCGGCGTGTCAAGGAGCTGTGGGGGAGCTAGCCGCGAGCTCCCGCGGCGGATCTGTCGTTGCCCGGCGGTAAAGGTCTTTCACGCCCCAACGAGGCATCCACCTCGCCAGATGTCCCAAGATTGGGGGGTGCGGCGCGGGGACCCGCTGTTCGAAGAGTTCCCCGTTCGGGACGAATTCGTTCCGCGCAGGACTGGCGGCGAGCTCAGCGATGTGCCCGGTCTTCCGCCGGGAGCGAAACATGCTCGACGGCACGGGTGATCTGTCGATGCAAATCCGACCCGGCTAACTTCCGGTCGACCTTCGGCACCTCCGCCATACCCGGTATCTCAACAATGCCGAGGGGCGCGCCGCGCTCCTCAATCCGACGAAGAGGAGGGCGGGGTCACCATTTAGCTGACCCCGATCAAGAACGCGAGCTTGTCTCTTCGTGGCGAACCGTTCGCAACCGACGCACGCGGACGTGAGACCTGATCCTGCCGCTTATCCGGTAGCCGATCGCGTGCCTGCGGGAAGCCGCGGTGGTGCAGCTGACTGGGGTAGGGGTCGCGCTATGGCCGAACCGATGCGAAGCGATTCACGCTGGTTTAAGGTTAGCGGCCACGCCGAGCCGGAACCCGTGGAACAGCCTGATGCGCTACAAACCCGAGGTAAGAGAAGACCGGCCGCTGACCCGTGACCTGCGGCCCCTGCTGCGGCTCTTACGGTTCCTGTGGCCGTACCGGCTGCGGGGCATCGCGGCGGTGCTGGCGCTGAGCCTGGCGGCGGGCGCGGCGCTCGCCTTTGGGCAGGTCTTCCGCAGGGTGGTGGATTCCGGGCTCGGCAGCGGCTCTTCGCTGGCGCTTGATCATGCCCTCGTATTGTTCCTGCTGGCGGTGGTCGTCTTTTCCGCGGCCGTCGTCCTGCGCTCCTTTCTGCTCAATTGGCTGGGAGAGCGGGTGGTGGCGGACATCCGCCAGGCGGTCTTCGAGCGCGTGTTGGGGCTGGACGTGGGCTTCTTCGAGAGCACACGCACCGGGGAGGTCATCTCGCGGCTCACGAGCGACACGGCCCTGCTGCAGGTCGTCGTGGGGTCCACTCTGGGTACGGCCTTGCGCAATACCCTGCTGGTTGTCGGAGGGGTCCTCATGCTGGCGGTCACCAGTCCAAAGCTGACCGCTCTGGTGCTACTGGGAACCCCCGCCGTGGTGCTGCCCGTCTGGCTGCTGGGGTACCGGGTGCGGCGTCTGTCCCGATTCAGCCAGGACCGGATCGCCGATGTTGGGGCTTACGTGGACGAGGTCCTTCACGCCATCCGCACGGTCCAGGCCTTCTGCCACGAGGCCGTGGACCGTAGCCGCTACGCCAAGCGGGTCGAAGCCGCATTCGCGACCTCCGTGCGCCGCGCCCTGCTCGGCGCCCTCCTGGCCGGGGTGGTCATCTTTCTCACCTTTGGCGCCGTCGGGATCGTGCTCTGGACCGGAGGGCAAGAGGTGATCGCCGGCCGCCTGAGTGGCGGGCAGCTGTCCGCCTTTGTCTTCTATGCGGTGATGGTGGCCAGCTCGGTGGGCGGATTGAGCGAGGTGGCCGGAGAGCTGCTGCGGGGCGCGGGAGCGAGCGAGCGGCTGCTGGAGCTCCTCGAGCAGCGCGCGACCGTCGCCTCGCCGCCACAGCCCCGCGCGCTCCCCAAGCCTGGGTCGGGCCGGATAGAGATCAGGGACCTTGGCTTCGCCTACCCATCCTGTCCCGATGCGCCGGTGCTCGACGGCGTTACCCTTGATATCTCTCCCGGCGAAAAGCTGGCTCTGGTTGGACCGTCAGGTGCGGGAAAGACAACTCTGTTTCAGCTGCTGCTGCGATTCTACGACCCGCAGGGAGGGAGTATTCGCTTCGACGGGGTTGATCTGCGGGATCTGGCACTGGAGGACCTGCGGCGGCATATCGCCATCGTCCCCCAGGACCCTGTCATCTTCGGCGACGACGCCTGGGAGAATATCCGCTACGGGCTTCCCGACGTGACGGATGCGCAGGTGCGGCGCGCGGCGGACATCGCCCACGCGAGCGAGTTTCTGGACCGCATGCCGCAGGGCTTCGCTACCTATCTCGGGGAGCGGGGTGTGCGCCTGTCGGGCGGGCAGCGCCAGCGGGTCGCCATCGCGCGGGCGGTGCTGCGGGAGCCGACCTTGCTGCTGCTGGATGAGGCCACCAGCGCCCTCGACGCGGAGAGCGAGGTCCTGGTGCAGGAGGCGCTGGAGACTCTCATGCGAGGACGCACCAGCATCGTGATCGCCCATCGGCTCGCCACCGTGCGGAAGGTCGACCGCATCCTGGTCCTCGATCAGGGCCAAGTGGTGGCAAGCGGCAGCCACGATGCCCTGATGGCGGCCGGCGGACTCTATGCGCGCCTCGCCAGTCTGCAGTTTCGGGACCGGCGGGAGGCGCCGGCTGAAACGGCAGCCGCGCAGCTTACCCGCCTCGCCGTGGGTGAACGTTGACCCTGGCAAAGAGCAGTTCACCACGAAGCACACGAAGGGGGCTGGCGGCGAAAGGATAGCGGCGGCGCCGGGGCTGCCGGATTCAGAGCCGGAAGAGAGACAAGGGGACCATTAGCTCGGCATCACTCAGACCGCCGTGGACCCCGATCTGGGTATGGGGCTTCTCGAAGGGCAGGGAGTCCTGGATGACGTGACTGCCCCGCGCCAGGAGGCAGTAGTCGCCCACGCGTTCATGCAGGCGGGGATGGGGCTCGCCGGCCCCGAAGAGTCCCTGCTCGATCAGATCCCTGCTCCGCCACAGATCCAGCCGGTCGCCCAGCTGGTCCCGGCAGTAATGCTCGAACGCGTCAGTCTGGTCGGGTCTCACGTAACAGAATGCCGCACGCGGCTCCCCGCACAGCGGAAGCAGGAGGGTCTGGGCGAGGGCAGGGTGGTCAGCCAGCTGGATGCGGTCCGCCTCTACCGTGTCGACCTGGCCGTGATCCGCGGTGACCAGAAGAATCGTATGGGTGCCCTCCGCGGCCGCCAGGAAATCAGCAAGTCTCTGCTCGATAAGCCGGAGATGGGCGCGGGCGGCCGCGCTCTCGATGCCCTTCTCGTGGCCGATGCTGTCCAGCTTGGGCCAGTACAGATAGAGGAGCTTGCGCCGCCGGTCGCTGCGCAGCGCCCCCAACGCCCTCGCAAACATCTGGGGCAGGCTCTTGAAGGTGAGGAGCTCCGCCCGGCCGAGGTGGGCCAGGTTGAAATCGGACCGGGCGATAGGGGCCGGGGAGACCAGGATCGTCCGGTCCTCGACCCGGTCGAAGAGAGATCGGTGTCGGAAGAGCTTCCCGGCATCGATCTTCGCCTTGCCATAAGGCACACCCCCGTAGCGGGGCTGGCCCGTCAGCACGGTCATGACGCAGCCAAGCTCCCGCAAGTAGGTGAACCACCCCGGGACTGCGTGCTGCTGCGGGGCATCGCCGGTAAGAAAGGTGGTGATGGCCGCGGCGGTCGTGGGGGGGAACACCGAGGTGATGACGCCCTTGAGATTGGTCGCAATTGGCCCATCCGGAGACACCCGCTGGAGATACCGGGCGCCGAGTCCGTCGATCACCAGGAGCAAGATGTTGGTCGCCGCCGCGAGCTCCTCTGACGGGAGCACCCGCAGAGGCGGGTGACCGGAACGCC
>JARRNE010000042.1:0-10082 GCA_037385305.1 Chromatiaceae bacterium
CCGATTCGCAGCCGGCCGCCATTCCCCCTGACCTCGGCCGTAGGCACGGCGGCGCGGGGATACCGAACCATGGCCGGGCCGGAATGCTCGAACGCGGCCTGAAGCATCCGTCGACACTCCTCGCCGTCCGCCGGGGCCATGACGATCAGATTCGGTATCGGGCGGCCATAGCTCAGATCAAAGCTTCCCGCATGGGTGGCGCCGTCCGGACCCACCAGCCCCCCGCGGTCCACGGCCAGCGTTACGTCCAGGCCCTGAAGGCAAATATCGTGGATCAGCTGATCGTAGGCACGCTGCAGGAAGGTGGAATAGATGGCCACGACCGGCTTCATGCCTTCGCATGCCAGGCCGGCGGCGAGCGTCAGGGCGTGTTGCTCGGCAATGCCCACGTCGAAGTAACGCCCGGGGAAGCGTTGGGCAAAGGCGGTCAGACCGGACCCTTCGCACATGGCCGGCGTGATGCCGATGAGGCGCTCGTCCTGCTCGGCGGCTTCGCACAGCCAGTCCCCGAAGACCTGGGTATAGGTGCGGCCGCCTCCCTTCTTACGCAGCTCACCCGTGCGGCGGTCGAAGGGCGTGACGCCGTGATAGGTCACCGGCTGCCCCTCCGCCGGCAGATAGCCGTGTCCTTTCTGGGTCACCACGTGCAGGAACCGAGGGCCGCGCATCTGCTTCATGTTGCGCAAGGTCCCGATCAAGGCGCCCATGTCGTGCGCATCGATAGGGCCAATATAGTTGAAGCCCAGCTCTTCGAAAAGGGTGCTGGGCATCACCATCCCTTTCATATGCTCTTCCCAACGCCCCATGAGCTCTCGCAGGGGCGGGATGGCGCGCAGGGCCGACTTGCTTCCCTCGCGCATCCTCGTATAGAGCTTGCCGGAGAGAAGCCGCGCCAGATGGCTGCTGATCGCCCCGACGGGCGGGGAGATGGACATCTCGTTGTCGTTCAGGATCACTAGCAGGTCGGGATCGGGCGCGAGCGCCCCGGCGTGATTCAGGGCCTCGAAGGCCATGCCGGCTCCCAGGGCACCGTCTCCGATCACGGCGACGACCTTGTGCGCCTGCCCTTTGAGACCGGCCGCGATCACCATGCCGAGGGCGGCCCCCACGGAGGTGCTCGAATGACCAACCCCGAAGGTGTCGTAGCGACTCTCGGTGCGCTTCGGGAACCCCGACAAGCCGCTTCTTTGGCGAAGGCTCGGCATCCGGCTGCGCCGGCCTGTAAGGATCTTGTGGGGATAGGCCTGGTGACCGACGTCCCACACCAACCGGTCTTCTGGCGTATTGAAGACATAGTGAAGCGCGATCGTCAGCTCCACCACGCCAAGACCGGCGGCGAGGTGCCCGCCGGTGCGCGAGACCGTATCGATCAGGAAGGACCGCAGCTCCTGGGCCAGCTCCGCAAGCTCGCCCTCGGAGAGCCGTCGCAGATCGGCCGGGCTATCGACGGTGGAGAGAAGCGGGAAACGGTTGGCGCCGGGGCGCGAGTCCATCGGGGGGCAGTCGGGCATGCGGTTGGCCGGTTACAGACGCAGGGGGCACCTAGTCTAGCCGAAGCCGTGACGGCTTGTGAAAGGTGATCACGCGGGCAGCCCGGACCCGCAGGCACGGCGCCGGCGCGGTCATCGGGGTGCGGCCAGGGGAGCCGGTCCCGCGAGCGCCCGGGCCTCCGCCACCACGAAGTCCCGGAAGGCCCGAGCGGCGGGTGAGAGGCGCTTGCCTCGGCGGTAGACGAGATGCCAGTGGCGCTCGATAGGAAACTCCTGGACATCAACGACCACGAGCCGCCGGGTTTCCAGCTCCAGCTCCACCGTATGCAGCGAGACCACACTGAGGCCGAGCCCCGCCCGCACCGCCTGCTTGATCGCCTCGTTTCGGGTCATCTGCATGCCGTGGCGAATCGCGATCCCGTGCTCGGCGAAGAAGCGCTCCATCGCCTGCCGCGTGCCGGACCCCGGCTCACGCATGACGAAGACCTCTGTGGCCAACCGGGCCAAGGGGACGGCCCGCTCCACCGCAAGGGGATGCTCCGGCGGAGCAATCGCGACCAGCGGGTTCTCCATGAAGGCATCCGACTCCACATCGGCCGCATCCGGGGGCTGCCCCATCAGGACCATATCCACGGCGTTTGCCTCGAGCAGCCTGAGAAGTCGCTCTCGATTGGTGACGTCGAGGCGCAGGGCAATCCCCGGGTAGCGCTTGTGAAAGACAGCGAGCAGGCGCGGGGCGAAATAGTTCACCGTGCTGGCCACCGCCACCGAAAGGCGCCCGCGGCTCAGACCCTTAAGAGACTCGAGGACCTCCTCCATCTCCTGCAGGGACCGGTTGATGCCCCGGCTGTAGTGACAGAGCTCCCGCCCGGCATCCGTTAGGGCGATGCTCTTGCCGAGCTTCTCGAACAGCGGCAGCCCTACCTGATCCTCGAGCTGGCGGACCTGCATGGAGACCGCGGGCTGGGTCAAGTGGAGCTCCTCGGCCGCCCGCGTGTAGCTGAGCTGGCGCGCAACCGCCTCGAAGACTCGCAGCTGACGAAGCGACACGTTCACGGGGCAACACCACGGGAGATAAACATAAGCTTAAGCTTATCTCACTTATTAGAAATATTGAGTCGTGATTATAGACGCCCAGCTTATAATAGGTCGCAGGCTCCGAGCCGGGAGGTCAGAGGAGGAGCCATCGATTCCGCCGGCCGGCGTGCCGGCGAAAACTATCCATCCCGTATTGGAGGACAATCGGCAATGGCAAAGACCTATAGCGCGGGCGTCAAGGAGTACCGCGAAACTTACTGGATGCCGGAGTACACCCCGACAGACACCGATATCCTGGCCTGCTTCAAGATCACCCCGCAGCCGGGCGTGCCGCGCGAAGAGGCCGCCGCCGCCGTGGCGGCCGAGTCCTCCACCGGGACTTGGACAACCGTGTGGACCGACCTGCTCACGGACCTCGACTACTACAAGGGTCGTTCCTACGCGATCGAGGACGTCCCGGGCGACGACGAGTCTTTCTACGCATTTATCGCCTACCCTATCGATCTCTTCGAGGAAGGCTCCGTCGTCAACGTGTTCACGTCCCTCGTTGGCAACGTCTTCGGCTTCAAGGCCCTCCGTCACCTGCGTCTGGAAGACGTGCGCTTCCCCATCGCCTACGTCAAGACCTGCGGCGGTCCGCCTAACGGCATCCAGGTCGAGCGCGACATCATGAACAAGTACGGGCGTCCGCTGCTCGGCTGCACGATCAAGCCCAAGCTCGGCCTGTCCGCGAAGAACTACGGCCGCGCCGTCTACGAGTGCCTGCGCGGCGGCCTGGACTTCACCAAGGACGACGAGAACGTCAACTCCCAGCCATTCATGCGCTGGCGCCAGCGTTTCGACTTCGTCATGGAGGCCATCCACAAGGCCGAGCGGGAGACCGGTGAGCGCAAGGGTCACTACCTGAACGTCACCGCGCCGACACCGGAAGAGATGTACAAGCGGGCCGAGCACGCCAAGGAGCTGGGCGCCCCGATCATCATGCACGATTACATCACAGGCGGTTTCTGCGCCAACACCGGCCTGGCGAACTGGTGCCGCGACAACGGACTGCTGCTGCACATCCACCGCGCCATGCACGCCGTGCTCGACCGCCACCCGAAGCACGGTATCCACTTCCGCGTGCTGGCCAAGATCCTGCGCCTGTCCGGCGGCGACCACCTGCACTCCGGCACCGTGGTCGGCAAGCTGGAAGGTGACCGCGAAGCGACCCTGGGTTGGATCGACACCATGCGTGACAGCTTCATCAAGGAAGACCGCAGCCGTGGCATCTTCTTCGATCAGGACTGGGGCTCCATGCCCGGCGTCTTCCCGGTCGCCTCCGGCGGTATCCACGTCTGGCACATGCCGGCCCTGGTCACCATCTTCGGCGACGACTCCGTTCTGCAATTCGGCGGCGGCACCCTGGGTCATCCTTGGGGCAATGCCGCTGGCGCGGCGGCCAACCGTGTGTCCCTGGAGGCCTGTGTCGAGGCGCGCAACCAGGGCATCCCGATCGAGAAGGAAGGCAAGGAGGTCCTCACCAAAGCCGCCGCCCACAGCCCAGAGCTGAAGGCCGCCATGGAGACCTGGAAAGAGATCAAGTTCGAGTTCGACACCGTCGACAAGCTGGACGTGGCGCACAAATAAGCCGCCAGCCCATGGCTGCCAGCCGCCAGCCCGAAAAAGCAGGACGCGGAACATCTTCCTCTGGCTGGTAGCTGGGGGCAGGAAGCTGGAGGCCGCAGCCAACTGCGACAACATCGAATTCCGAACGACTAGAACCGAGGAAAGACCAATGAGCGAAATGCAGGACTACAAATCGAGCTTGGCTGACGTCAGCAGCCGCAGGTTCGAGACCTTCTCCTACCTGCCCGAGATGGACCAGGCGGCGATACGAAAGCAGGTGGAGTACATCATCTCCAAGGGCTGGAATCCGGCGATCGAGCACACCGAGCCGGAGAATGCCTTCAGTCATTATTGGTACATGTGGAAGCTGCCCATGTTCGGCGAGACCGACGTGGACAAAATCCTGGCAGAGGCAGATGCCTGCCACAAGGCGCATCCAGATAATCACGTCCGCCTGATCGGCTTCGACAACTATGCCCAGTCCAAGGGCGCCGAGATGGTGATCTTCCGCGGCCAGGCCGTCTAAGGGCTGACACTTCACCTGATCGTGGCCCCTGCTCCTTTGTCCGAGGGGCAGGGGCTTTTTGTTGTCGGGCGTTGCGAAAGCACCGCACCCGACATTGACGGTATGAACGGCCGCGCACCCAAGCCCGTCTACCCAGTTGGCTAGGATCGAGGGCCTTGCGAGGCTTGGGCGCGGGGCACAGCGCACTCTACAGGGAATTAAAGACCATGAGCGAGATTGACCGCGACCAGTATGTAATCGAAGAAGAACCTTACTACCGCTCCGTGCATCAAGAGGTGGAGCTTTACGAGGCGGCCTACGATGCCCGCATGCCGGTGATGCTGAAGGGCCCAACCGGCTGCGGCAAGTCCCGGTTCGTGGAGTACATGGCCTGGCGGCTGAAGAAGCCCCTCATCACGATTGCCTGTAACGAGGACATGACCGCCTCCGACCTGGTCGGGCGCTTCCTCCTCGACATCAACGGTACCAAGTGGCAGGACGGCCCCCTGACCGTCGCCGCCCGCATCGGCGCCATCTGCTACCTGGACGAGGTGGTCGAGGCCCGCCAGGACACGACGGTCGTCATCCACCCGCTCACCGACCATCGCCGCAATCTGCCGCTGGAAAAGAAGGGCGAGCTGGTCCACGCCAACCCCGACTTCCAGCTGGTCATCTCCTACAATCCGGGGTACCAGTCGCTGATGAAGGACCTCAAGCAGTCCACCAAGCAGCGCTTCGGCGCCCTGGACTTCGACTACCCGTCGGTGGAGATTGAGACGGAAATCATCGCCCACGAGGGGCACGTGGACGAAAAGACCGCCGAAAAGCTGGTCCAGGTTGCCCAGCGCAGCCGCAATCTCAAGGGGCACGGGCTCGACGAGGGCATGTCCACCCGCCTGCTGGTCTATGCTGCCCAGCTCATCGGCAAAGGCATCACACCGCAGGCCGCCTGCCGGATGGCCCTGGTGCGCCCGCTGACCGACGATCCCGATATGCGAGATACCCTGGATGCGGCGGTGAATACTTATTTTTGAGGTGCGCCAAGAGGGCGGCAATCAAAGATGGATATTTTTCAGCGCTTCGTCGCGCTTATCTAGCCAGGACTCGAAATTGCTCAGCTTGTCTTGGAGCGATTCTGACGCTAGGAAGACGAATGAGCGTCCGATTTTTGCCTTAACCAACATCCCGAGGTCGACAAGTCCCAATAAATCGGTCCGGGCGGTTTGGTAAACCACATTATGGCTCCGGCGGTGCCCTTCGATGGTATAGCGTGCGCCCGGATGTTGAAGTGCATGGCGGATCAGAGCGAGCTGGCGGTGATTCAGGGCTGCTTGCAGCTGTTCCGATGAGCGCAGCAACGACTCGGTTTCGCGCACCTCTTCAGCCTTGCGAAGCAGATAAGCGTGGAGTTCGTCGATTGCCTTGGTAATGGTCGCCAGCTGGTGGACGATAAAATAGGTGACATCGCTGTCGTCCGTTTCAGTGAAAAGATACGAGCGGCTGTATTGGGCCGGGGCCTGCTTCAGCACCCAGGAGATCGAGACGAATTCTAGGAGCCAATAGCCCTGGGAGAGGGCGGACCAATAGAAGAGCGCGCGGGCGACCCGCCCATTACCGTCGACGAACGGGTGGTCATACGCGAGCGCGAAGTGCAGAAGAATCGCGCGGATGATCGGGTGAACGAAGGGCTCGTCGTCGGTGCCGTTGGCGAATCGGCACAGGAGATCCATGCGCTCCGGCAACTCCGTGGCGGGTGGGGGCACGTGCAGGATGCGATTGTCGCGGTGGTCGACCACGTCGATGCGCTCCTCTGGGCGTCTCAACCGGCCTGCGGCGGTGGGATCATCCAGGGTGTCCTGCGTCAGGACGCGATGCAGATCGAAGATCGCCTCCGGCGTCAGGGTCTCGCGAATACGCCCGGATATCGAGCGCATGGCCTGGAAGTTGTTGAAGATCATCTGCTCGCTCTTGTCCCGTGGCCGTCGCCCTTGGCGCAGCATCTCTTTGGCGACTTGCCGGGTGGTCGAGGCGCCCTCCAGCTGACTGGATGTGATGGCCTCCTCTACCAAGGAGCGGACCAGATAGGTATCGCGGGTCTCGGGATTGGCGATTGGGGCTTCGAGGCGGAGCTGGCCCGAGGCATCGCGATCGATACGATGCAGTTGACCGAGGAGCGGATCGGCAAGCACGAACCGGAATGGACGATCCGCCTTGTCCTGTAACGGGAGCATTTTGTAGAGCAACCGCCGGGCGCTTTTGACGGCGAACCTCCAGTCCTCGTGGGAGAGTCCTTGGGGGGGCGTTTTGTAGCGAAGGTCGTCCCAATGCAGATAACGCCCACCCGGGGCCGGACCGATGGAGGCGCTCAACAGCCGCCGAAGATGGTCGACCCCTGCCTCTGCGGCCGAGCGGCCGAGGTCGTCGTAGTTCGGGGGTACCAGAGGGATTTTCATGTATGTCCCTATCGTGACAATGAATTTTGGCCGTCCCAGGACGAAGGCTAATTCTTGCAACGTCTACGTTTGCGACGGCCTATTTACTAATGTGGCATCTGTTAGTAGCACCGTTACTACTAGTCTAGGGCAGCGCACCAGAACTTACTAATTTGGTACAAGTTAGTAGCACTGCTAGTAGTACTCCAGTACGAACCGACATCCCGGCTGTAAACAGGCAAAAAATCATGTCCATCGACTTCACGGAATACGTCTCTTGTCTCAAGACCGAGCCCGACCACGAGCACAAGCAGGCGCTCGAGTCGAGCTATCACGAGGCGGCACGCATCATGTCGCCGCGGGGTCTCGAGCACTACCTGACGGGTATGCGCGCCGTGTGCACCCTGAACAAGGGGGAGGACCTGGTCCTCACCTATGTGCAGGAGATGCCCAGCGTCGCGAAGGAGCTTGGGGAGGCCATGATCCCGGACATCGTCAGTGCCCTGATGAAGCTTGCCTCCCACACCTCCGGCACGGTCCTCACCCTCATGATGGCCAACATGCCCTTGGCCGCCAGCCGGCTGGGCGACGCCGACGTCATGCGGGGCTATCTCAATCTGCTCCATCAGCTAGCCGGCAGGGCGCCCCGGGGCCTGCGTCCGATGATGGAGAACATGGACGAGCTCCTGACCAAGCTGACACTCGGCGGGCTGCGCCGGTGGGCCCTTTGGGGCGCTCAGGCCCATGCCCGGGACCTGGACGGGCAGATGGCCTACTTCGGGCTCAACACCGAGTCGTCCAAGGCAGTACTGCAGAAAGAACGGCGGGGCACCCTGTTCGTCGACAACCAGCGCAAGCTGAACTTCTACCTGCGCGCCCTGTGGGCGCGGGCCTTCTTCATGCGCCCCACCTCGGGGGACTACGAGACCCGCCAGGGCCTGCGTCCCTTCATCGAGGACTTTCAGATCCATCTGCCGGACGCCTTCGACAGCTATCGCGGCATCGCTGGGATCGAGGTCTATCGGGCCGCGGCTGCCCATTGTGCGGCCCACATGGTCTATACGCGCGACCGTCTGAGCGCCGAGCAGCTGAGTCCGGCGCAGATGAAGTTCATCGAGCTCTTCGAGGACGCCCGGGTCGAGGCCCTCGCGATCCGGGACTTCCCAGGCATTCGAAAGCTCTGGCTGCAGTTCTTCACCGCACCCCTCACGCCGAGCGACGAGTACAAGGACCTGCATCCCATGATGGACCTCATGATGCGCACCGCGCAGGCCCTGCTCGACGAGCACTACCGCGACGAGCTCGCTGCCATCAACGACACCGCAGCCGACTTCCGCAAGCAGGTTGCGGCGCGAGGCGAGGACAACCAGATCAGCTGGGATGCAGGCGTCACCCTGTACAACAAGCTGGTGCAGAGCGTTCCCCTGCCCAACCTGCGCATCCTGGAGAGCTGGCCCCTGCCCTACCGGGACGATAACCGTTACGTCTGGGCCTTCAGCGAGAACCTGTTCGACGCCCAGGGCATGGAGTACCTGCCGGCCTCCCAGAAGCAGGTGCGCAAGTACGTCTCGGCCATCGAGATGGCCAACGAGGTGGACTGCGAGCTGGCCGGCGACGACGCCCAGGAGATCTGGGTCTGCGCCGAGGAGTTCTTCCCCTACGAGGACGAGGGCATCAGCTACAACCAGATGTGGGGCAAGGAGCCCGTCTCAGAGCCCTATCATTACCAGGAATGGGACTACCACGTGCAGCTCTACCGGCCGGACTGGTCAACCGTGCTCGAGCGCCGCCAGGAACGCGGCGACCCGGAGCTCATGGACGAGATCCTCACCAAGTACAAGCCCATCGCCAGCCGTATCCGTCACCTGATCGACGCCCTGCAGCCGCAGGGGATCGTGCGCCGGCGCGGCTACGAGGAGGGAGAGGAGCTGGACCTCAATGCGGCGGTACGGGCCATGATTGACATACGGACACGAGAGTCCACCGGTCTGCTGGCCTGGGCCATCGACAGCATCGGGGATGCCTTCGCCGTGCATGGCTTCGCCTCCGACGGCCGCCACGACGTACAGTACTACCGCTTCAAGGACTTCAACCAGCCCTACGAGGACGAGGCCAAGTCCCGTCTCGCCGGGATGCGCGGGGGCCTGTCGACCCGCATGGGCTCCGCTCTGCGACATGCCGGCTGGCACCTGACCCAGCAGTCCGCCCAGAAGCGGCTGGTGTTGCTCATTACCGATGGCGAGCCCGCGGACATCGACGAGCGGGATCCCCAATACCTGCGCCACGACACCAAGAAGGCGGTGGAAGACCTCGCCATGCGGGGTATCTACACCTATTGCCTGACCCTCGACCCCCTCGCCGACCGCTACGTGGCCCGCATCTTCGGGGAGAACAGCTACTCCATCGTCGATCATGTGGAGCGCCTGCCCGAGCGGCTGCCAGCGGTGTTCGCGGCCCTGACGGGATAAAGGCCGGGATAACGGGGGTCGACCCGCAGAGACGCTGAGGACGCAGAGAGCAACCCGGCGAGAAAAGCGGAGCTTCCCGGTCCAGGTCCTTCGACCCGCTGTAGGAGCCCGCTTGCGGGCGACCGGTGGTACAGGTTGCGCCGAGGTCGCCCCCAAGCACGCTCCTCGACCTCGCCCGATCGGTACTGGGCGCTGGAACGGGCCAGATGGGCGCCTTTCTCGAGGGATGCGAGCAGGTGCAAGGTTTCCATCAGGCTATTGAGGCTGTCCAGGGACATGACCGATTTTTTCACCAAAGATTTTTGCTACTTATTCCATTGAAGCTTCACGTTCCCGCACCAATTCGTGTACGCATTAGCCAGAGCAATCCCTTTTGGTGAGGCGCTCAGCCGCAACCGAAGCGGTAGCTCTTGTGGCGATCATGGCAACTTTCACATCCCCTTTAATGTCGCTGCCATTGATACCCATGTTTTTTGTCATGCCGACATGTGCCAATAAGCTTTCCATAAACCTAAAATCCTCAGTAGCCCCCCTGCCCGGC
>JARRNE010000043.1:0-9001 GCA_037385305.1 Chromatiaceae bacterium
CTTCGGTGGCCGGCGTCATGCAGGCCATCACGATGCGGCCCTGGGTGTCGTCCTCGTCCCTGAGCTGCTTCACCGCGCACTGCCGGCAGGAGCCGACGGAGCCGAGCACCGGGTGCCAGCAGAAGTAGGGGAGGTCGAAGCCGTGCTCCAGGCAGACCTGGAGGAGGTTCCGATCCGGGTCTGCGGGATAGGGTTTCCCGTCGATGTATAGATGACCCATTCCGCTCACCGATAGGGGCATTGGCCGTCCCGGACGTGATTCTCGAAATCCTCACGGAAGTACTGCAGCGCGCTCCGTAAGGGCTCCATCGCACCCGGTGCGTGGGCGCAGAAGGTGGTTCCCATGTCGATCAGCCGGGCGTGGTCGTCCAGGACCTCCAGGTCCTGCTCCGTGCCCTCGCCCGCCTCGATCGCCTCGAGGGTATGGGTGACATAGGGCAGGCCGTCCCTGCAGGGCGTGCACCAGCCGCAGGACTCCTGAGCGAAGAAGTGCTCCAGGTTATGGCACAGGGCCACCGGACAGGTACGGTCGTCCAGGATGATCATGGTGCCGGTCCCGAGTCGGCTGCCCACCTTGCTGACCGAGTCGAAGTCCATCTGCGTGTCCAGGTGCTCCGTGATCAGGAACTCGGTGGAGGCCCCGCCGGGGAGGAGCCCGCGCAGACGGTAGCCCTCGCGCATACCCCCCGCCTGCTCCTCGAGGATCTCGCGCACCGTGGTGCCCATGGGGAGCTCCCAGGTGCCGGGCCTGCGCACCCGGCCGCTCGCCCCGTAGAGCTTGGTGCCCCCGTCGGAGCTGCGGCTGAGCCCCCGGTACCAGTCCGCCCCGTTGGCGATGATGTGCGGGACGTTGCACAGGGTCTCCACGTTGTTGACGACCGTGGGGTGTCCCCAAAGGCCCGCCGCCTGGGGGAAGGGGGGCTTCGTCCGGGGCACCGCGCGCAGCCCTTCCAAGGCGTTCAGCAAGGCGGTCTCCTCGCCGCAGATATAGCGCCCGGCGCTCAGATGCAGGTGCAGGGTGAGGCTGTACCCCGAGCCCAGGATGTTGCGCCCGAGGTATCCGGCGGCCTCCGCCTCGGCGATGGCCCGGCGCAGATGCTCGGCGGCGGTGACGTATTCCCCCCGCAGGAAGATGTAGGCCGTCGAGGCCCCGATGGCGTACGCGCTGACGATCACCGCCTCCACCATCTGGTGGGGGTCGCCCTCGAGAAGGAGCCGGTCCTTGAAGGTCCCCGGCTCCATCTCGTCGGCGTTGACCACCAGATACTTGGTGGCCGGGGCGTTCTCCCCCATGGGGACAAAGCTCCACTTCTTCCCGGTCGGGAAGCCGGCACCTCCCCGGCCCCGGAGGTTGGAGCGGGTGACCTCCTCCTGGACGTCCTTCGGGGTCATTCCCCTCAGGGCCTTGCGCATGGCTTGATAGCCGCCTGCACGCTCGTAGGCCGGGCAGTCCAGCGGGCCCCGGACGAGATCGATGCGGGCGGTGAGTGGTCGGTCATTCATAGGCTGCCAGGACCTCCTGGAGTCGGTCCGGGTCCAGGTCGCGGTGCAGGTCGTCGTCCACCATGAGCACGGGGGCGTGATCGCAGGCGCCGAGACAGACCGTGGGGAGCAGGGTGAACCGGCCGTCCGGCGTGGTCTCCCCGAGGGAGACCCCGAGGTGTCGCTCCAACGCCAGCCGCAGACCCTCGTAGCCCATGATCCAGCAGCTCGCGGAGTCGCAGACCCAGATGACGTGGCGGCCGACGGCCCGGCGCAGGATCCGGTTGTAGAAGGTGGCCACCCCCTCCAGCTCGTCCGCGGTCATGTCCAGCACGGGCCCCAGCGCCTCCAGGGTCTGGTTGGAGATCCAGCCGCGGCGCTTTTGCAGAAGGATCAGGGCGTCGATGCAGGCGGCGCGCCGATCGGGATAGGGGCTCGTCTCTTCGTCCACCGCCTGGCGCTCCGCCTTGGTCAACAGGGCGGCCCTGACCAGGGTCTCATCGATCTGCTGGGGGTCAAGGTCCGGGAACAGGGCATCATCGACCATCACCGCCGGCGCGTGGTCGCAGGCGCCAAGGCAGACCGTGGGCAGGAGGGTGAAGCGGCCGTCCCGCGTTGTCTCGCCCAGGGAAATGCCGAGCCGCCGCTCGAACGCCCGCCGTACGGCGTCGGCCCCCATGAGCCAGCAGCTTGCGGAGTTGCAGAGCCAGACCAGGTGGCGGCCGACGGGGCGGCGCAGTATCCGGTTGTAGAAGGTTGCGACCCCTTCCAGCTCCTCCGGACTCATGCCGAGCACCGGGCCCAGCTCTCGGAGGGTCTCGTCGGAGATCCATCCGCGGCTCTCCTGGAGGCGCACTAGGGCGTCGATACAGGCCGCCCGCCGGTCGGGATACTGAGCGATCTCCTTCTCGATGGCCTCGCGTTCGGCGTTGGTCAGCATGGAAAGCCTCCAGCTTCCAGCCGCCCGCTTCCAGCTTCCAGCGGGTGGAGGATCCGAGGTGCGGTCTCGTCAGCACCATACGCTTGTGCAAATGCCGTCATGCAATTGCAGACGCGAAGCGCCCTCCGCAGCACCAGGATGGCGGCTTTGCCCGGCCTCATCGGTCCACGTCCGCCATGATGAAGTCGATGCTGCCCAGTATGGCCACCAGGTCCGAGACCGTATGGCCCCGACTGATTGCGGGGATCATCTGAAGGTGGGGGAATGACGGGGTTCGAATGCGGGTACGATAGGACATGTTTCCCCCGTCCGAGGTGAGGTAGTAGCTGTTGATCCCCTTGGTGGCCTCGATGGCCGTGCACGCCTCGCCGGGGGGGATCACCGGGCCCCAGCCGACCTCGACGAAGTGGTGGATCAGGGTCTCGATGTCGTGCATCGTGTAGGACTTCATGGGCGGCGTGGTCAGGGGGTGGCGTGCCTTGTGCTCCCCGAGCGGCATGTTCTCCAGGCACTGCTCGACGATCCGCAGGCTCTGGCGCATCTCCTCCAGCCGCACCAGGGTGCGGTCGTAGCAGTCGCCGCGGGCACCGACCGGGATGTCGAACTCGAACTGGTCGTATCCCGAGTAGGGACGGGCCTTGCGCAAATCCCAGGCCATTCCTGTCGCCCGCAGGCCCGGGCCGGTGGTTCCCCACTCCAGTGCCTCCGCTGTCGTGTAGGCGCCCACGTGTCGGGTCCGGCGCTGAAAGATCCGGTTGCGGAGGCAGATACGCTCGTACTCGTTGAGGCGCGGGGGCAGGTAGTCGAGAAGATCCCGCACCAGGCGTTGCCAGCCCTCGGGCAGATCGTCCGCCAGACCTCCGATGCGGAACCAGGCCGGGTGCATGCGGAAGCCGCAGATCGCCTCGATGATGTCGTAGACCCGCTGGCGGTCGCTGAAGGCATAGAACACCGGGGACATCTGCCCCAGGTCCTGGACCATGGTCCCGAAGAAGACCAAATGGCTCGCGATCCGGAAGAGCTCGCAGAGCATCACCCGGATCACCTCCACCCGTGCCGGGACCTTGATGCCGGCGAGCTTCTCCACGGTCAGGACATAGGGCAGGTTGTTCATCACCCCGCCCAGATAGTCGACGCGATCGGTGTAGGGGATGTAGCTGTGCCAGGTCTGGCGCTCCCCCATCTTCTCGGCCCCCCGGTGGTGGAAGCCGATCTCGGGGACCGCGTCGATGATCTCCTCACCGTCGAGCTGGACGATCACCCGCAGGACACCGTGTGTGGCCGGGTGATTCGGGCCCAGATTCAGGAACAGGAAGTCCGTGTCCTCGTGGGCACGCTCCATCCCCCACTCCTCCGGGCGGAAGCGCAGGGCCTCCTGCTCCCTGTCCTGGCGGTCGTCGGACAGGCTGTACTCCGGCAGCTCGGTGGCGCGGGCCGGGTGGTCCTTGCGTAGGGGATGACCTTCCCAGGTGGGGGGTAGCAGGATCCGCTTGAGGTGGGGATGGCCCGGAAAGCGGATGCCGAAGAGGTCCCACGCCTCGCGCTCGTACCAGTCCGCGTTGCGGTAGATGTCGCGCACACTGGGGAGCGCGAGGTCGTCCCCGCGCAGGGCAACCTTGAGTCGCAGGTCTTGGTCCCGCTGGGGGGAAAGGAGCTGATAGACGACCGTGAAGTCGGACGCAGGCTGCCCATTCCTGTGGCGGCGCAACCGCTCGTCAATTGCGGTCAGGTCATACAGCACGGGGTACGGACGGGCGATTCCGGTCTTCAGTCGGCCAAGGACCCTGGGGAGATCCTCCCGCTCGACCCAAAGGGTGGGGATTCCGTCGGCGGTCCGCTGCGCAGCGAAGCCGATCTCGGCGAGCTCCCGCCCCAGGTCCTCGGGAATCTCGCTTTCCGCCGGCCTTTCGACAGTACCTGCCTCACGCACGGTCGGTGGGCCTGAGCTCGGTCACCTGGCTGCGGGTCTTGCGTTTCCGTTCCCGCTGGCTTGGGAGTGGCCCGCGATAGGTGCGCTGATCGCCGAGCACCCAGCTGAGGGGCCGGCGCTCAGTGCCGATCGCCTGCCGCAGGAGCAGTAGACCTTCGATCAGGGCTTCCGGCCGTGGGGGGCAGCCGGGGACGTAGACGTCCACCGGCAGGAACCGATCCACACCCTGGACCACACTGTAGATGTCGTACATGCCGCCGGAGTTGGCGCAGGAGCCCATGGAAATCACCCACCGGGGCTCCATCATCTGCTCGTAGAGACGCCGTACCACGGGGGCCATCTTGGCGAAGACGGTGCCGGAGATAACGATCACATCGGCCTCCCGCGGGGTGGCGCGGATGACCTCGGACCCGAAGCGGGCTATGTCGTGCGGCGGCGTGAGGGCGGTGGCCATCTCCACATAGCAGCAGGAGAGTCCGAAGTTGTAGGGCCACATGGAGTTCTTTCGGCCCCAGGCCACCAGCTTCTCCAGGCGGCCCATCACGACGTTGTGCCTCAGGGCGTCCTCTTCCGGGTCGCCCTTGGAGGTCGTCAGTCCGTTCTGGGGGTCATCGAGCGTCCAGCGCATCTCAGTCGCCCTCCACCCGGATACGAGGCGTGCGGCCCTGGGGACGCCAACGGTCGAGGGCCCCGATGCGCCAAAGGTAGGCGAGCCCCACCGCCAGGATGAGCACGAAGACGAGCATTTCCACGAATCCGGCCCAACCTGTCTCCCGCACGGCCACCGCCCAGGCAAAGACGAACACCTGCTCCAGATCGAAGATGACGAAGAGCACGGCGACCAGATAGAAGTGGACGGGAAATCGGAGCCTTCCGGTGCCCAGGTGGACGATGCCGGACTCGAAGGGGTCCCCGGTGGCCTTGTCCCGGTGTCGGGGCCCGGTGAAATGGGAGGCGGCGGTCAGGCCGAGCACGGCGGCGACCGCCAGACCGATATAGGCGACCAGCGGCCAATAGCTCGGCCCGGCCAAGTACGGGTTCATACGGCTCCCCCTGCGGTTGTTCCGATCTGGTTCGGGTCGGTGATTATACGGGAGGTTGACCCGGTCATCTTCAGGCCGAGTCATCGCCGGCGGCGGGTCCCCCCAGCAGGGCCGGCGTCCGACCTCCAGCGCGGGAGTCGGATTGTGCGGCGGGAGGAGTGCCCCTGCTCCAAGCCGTACTAAGCAGGGAATGTGCCTGGGTGGCCGAGCGGGATCCGGCGCAGCCAACGGACAGCTTCCGGCGGATAGGTCGGGTGCCGGGCGCCGGAGCGGGTGTCTTGCGCACCGGCAAAGAGCCCGAGAGTACTGGTGGATAGGAACCACCCGGCGGTCCAATGCCACCCGCGCGGGGACGGCGGGAGGGGCCCCGGCCGGGAACCGCCATGCGGGAAGGCTTCGGGCCGGGCTAATTGGAAGGGGGTATCTCCGCCCTTGCGGTGTCGAGGCGGCGGAGCGCCCAGTGCTTTGCCCGGTATTCCTTCCATGCCCGGATGCGGTCATTGCCGCACGCCACCATCTGCTCCCTCGATTGCCAGTTGTCGCAGTAAGCGGGCGGGTGGTACGAGGCCTCGAAGTCGGCTTCCAGGTCTTCGGCGATCTTCTCCCTGGTTGCCGTGCTCCCCCTGTGGAGCGGCTGAGACCTACGCTCGGACGACTGCAGCCGGCCCAGTGCCGGAAAGTCCATTCGGATCTCCGCAGGCAGGATCGGGGTGTCGCTGCGATATGCACGATTTTGGTGCTTGGGCTGCTCGCTGGTCGCCGTTGTTTGCATGCTTGCCAGCCGGCCGGTCGCCGCGGAAGGTCCGTAGGCGGCGGCCCACCAGCGTCCGCCGCCTACGGCGAGGACGGCCAGGACGGCAGCCGCCAATCCGCCTAGGGCCAGTCTCCCGGCGGGGAACCGAGTCGGCGGCCTGCGCGTTGCGCCCGATGCAAGCCTGTCCCGGCCGCATGCCATCTCGCGCAGGCGATGGAGGTCGACGAGCTCCATCGTCCTGCCCCCGGCGAAACGTTCCGCGGCCCGGGTAAACTCGCCGGAGATCACGACGAAGGCGCCGTCCGCCGTCTTCTCGGTAATCAGCTCGTCCAGATCCTGGACGGCCTCAACACCGACCTGCCATTCCCGCCAGTAGCCGCATTGCACGAGATAACGCCTGCCGTCCTTGGTCACCTCGAGATCGACCTCGTCACCGCCCGCAGCGGATCGCTCCCGAAGGACCCGATATCCCTGGCGGCGGAAGGCGCGGCTTACCACCCGCGCGAAGTCCTGCCGGGACATCTCCCGCAAGGGCGCCCCGACCGGATCCCGCAGGGCCGCAATCTGCCGCCCGCGACGCCAGATCTGAAGGAGCAAGGCCAGCACCAGGCCGATCAGGGCAAAGGCGAGATAGGATGAGCCGTCCTCGAGGGCCGGCAAGACCTGTTGAGCAAAGACGTCCCGCAGGTCGGCAAGGCTCGGCGCGGTCGCTTGGGCCCGCTCGGCGAGGAGGCCAGGATTGGCCCAGAGCAGGGACCCGCAAAGGAGTGCCGCCCATACCGGCATGCGGGAACCCCTCGTGCGCCGGTCCCCGGTATCTGGTTCAACAGGCTGCGCCATCAGAGCTCTCCCGCGGCCAGGTTGGCCCGCCCCGGAGTCGGATCTGTGAGTAAGCGAGGAACCAAGATCTGGCTCGTATGCCGAAGCGTGCGGAAGAGTCTAGCGCAGGGGCATCGGAGCAGGGGAGACCGCCGAGAGGCAATTTGTGCAGCCATTCACGAAATGCGCTCAGATACGCCGCGGAAAAGGTTCACGCCGATCCTCCTCCCTTAGATAAAGTCGGCCATGTTTCTTTTCTCTCGGACCCCTCGCCGGCTCGAGCCTCTGCTATTCGCCTATCGCGCCGGTGTCTCTCTGTAGATAACGTGCACCGGCCAACCACAGGCCGCCGGCGACGAGAAACATCAGGGCGACCACGACGAAGGCCCTCCCCAGGTTGTGGAGCCAGTCGCTCAGAAAGCCGATGACGACTGGAGAGATCACATCCCCGAGCGCATGAATGACCAGGATGTTCAGGGCAAAGGCCGCCGCCCGCATGGACGGGTGGGTGACGTTGGCCAGGACGGTGTTCGTCGGCCCCGTGTTGAAGAAGAGGCAGAAGACGGTCAGGAAGATCAAGACCCAGATCCAGGGGAACGGTGCCTGGAGGACGCCCAGAAAGATCGGGAAGCCGACAAACATGGCGACCCCGGAGACCAGGAGATAGGAGCCCGGAAAGCGCCCGCGCAGGCGGTCGCCCACGAGCCCACCGAGCAGAGTGCCGCTCAGGCCGGCCACCACGGTAATTCCGCCGAAGATCAGGGTGGATTCGACTGGCGCCCCGGGGCGGGTCTCCAGGTAATAGGGTACCCAGAACGCGATGCCGCCCATGGCGAAGGTCATCGCTGTCATCCCCAGGGTGCAGAGCACGTAGGAAGGCGTGCGGAGGAAGAAGAGATAATCGCGCCAGGGAACCGAGACGGCGGTTCGGCGGCGCTCCCCGGACTCTCGCATGAAGAGGCTCCAGAGGCCCAGCAGCATGCCCGGCGGCACCACCAGGTAGAAGGCCCATCGCCAGCTCTCCGGCGGTGCCCCAAAGGTTCGGGCACCCCAGTCGCCGAGGTCTGATCCCGCGACCCAGCCACCCAGGACGTAGCCGAGGGCGCTCCCCACGGGGATCGCCATGTAGAACCAGGCCAATACCCGCCCCCGCACCGCCACGGGATAGAGGTCCGCGATCATGGCGGGCGCCACTGGTCCGTATGCCGCCTCGCCCACGCCGACGAGACACCGCGTCAGCAGCAAGACGACGAAGCTCAGGGCCAATCCCGATGCGCCGCTGGCCAGGCTCCACAGGATCACGCCGATCCCGATCAGCAGCCAACGGGAGGTCCGCTCCGCCAGGCGCGCGAACACCGGCGCACCGATCATGTACACGAGCATGAAGGCCGTTCCCAGCAGGCCGACGAGGGCGTCTTCCGGCTTGAAGCCCAGGTGCTGCTGGGACCACCGCATCACTGCCTCGATCGCAGGCCCTGCGCCGACACCCCCTGGTCCGAAGAAGGTGGCCTTGATGGGCCCGACCACCGCGGCCAGCACCTGACGGTCGAGGTAATTGAACAGGTTGATGAGCAGCAGCAGTGCCAGGGCTGCGCCCGCGCCGGGGAGCACCCCCTTGCTTTCCCCGCGGTTGCGAGCGAGGTCCTTTGACATGCCACCATGCCTCCTTCAGCCGAGGTCCACCCCCGCGAGGACTTGATCCGGCCCGCCATCTTGCTGCATCGCGTCGGGATATCAAAGGCTATTTGACCGGAACCGTCATCCCGTACGGTCCGGCGCGGAACTGCATCGGATCAAAGGGGCGCCAGCACGGCCCTGGCGCCAGGTCCCCAAACCGCCTCTTCTTGTGGCCTGTGAAGCGCTACTTCCGGTCCGGTGTGGTGGCGTGCTCGTCCAGGATGCATAACCACTGACGCTCCTTCCCGCGCCAGTAACGCGTCCGGGGACACCTACGGTTATGCTGGCGAGAGGCAGGGCGGGCAGATCCAAAGGCGAGGAATTACGCAACAATTGATATCTGAGTCGCGCCAGGG
>JARRNE010000044.1:0-8894 GCA_037385305.1 Chromatiaceae bacterium
GCTCTGGGCCGCAGATTTACGCAAAAGACCGCGACTTGGTTGTGCTCGCTGCCGTGAACGCCGGCGCCGAAGTGCTAGCCGATGGCGATGTTCACGTTTACGGGCCGTTGCGCGGTCGCGCCTTGGCCGGCGTAAAGGGGGATCGCCACGCGCGTATTTTCTGCCAGAGCTTGGAGGCAGAGCTTGTCGCGATTGCGGGCCACTACCTGGTATCGGACGAATCGGTTCCGCTGGAGGTTCGTGGACGAGCCGTGCAGATATATCTTGACGGTGAAAACCTGCGGTTCGAGTTGCTAACCGCCTATTTGCGCCAAACCCCTCGAAAAGGCAAAAGGTAGTTGCAGCGGCTTGCGAACATAAACCCTCAGGCTCGCCAACAGCCCCGACCACGCGGGCCGGAGAAGAGAGTGCGGGCGATGCTCGGCAGCCCCTGGCCGGCGCGCGCCCCGCAGCCGCGATCAGAGTACAGCCGGGGTCTCGTGGACGATCAGGACCGGGCCGCTGGCCTCGCCCGCCACCTGGGCGGAGACGCTTCCGGCCAATAGGCGCTTGAGCCGGCTCAGGTCCCGCCGACCGACCACGGTAAGGTCGGATCGCGTGCCCTCGGCTGCGGCGAGGATGGCGAGGTGCGGCTTCTGGCTACTATCGGTGAGGACCCGCCCCTTGGCTGCCAGGCCCTTGCCAACAGCGGTCGCCACAATGCGCTCTACGCTGGCCTGCGCCGGGGCCTCGCCGGACCCTTTCCCCTCTGGCCTTTCGGCCACCGAGACCACCGTCAGCGGGAGCTCGCAGCGCAGCGCGATCTCCATCGCCATCTCGGCGGCGCGCTCGCTGTGCGGCGCGCCATCGGTGCCCAGGAGGATGCCCCGGGACCACACCTGTGCCGTCCTCGGCACCGTCAGCACGTCGCGGTCGGTGTGGCTGACGACGGCATCGACCATCTCGCCCACCCGCAGGTTGGACAGGAAGCCTCGCTTGCCTCGGCGCCGGATCACGATCAGATCGGCCTTGCGTACCTTGGCCTCCTCGACGATCTCCCGGAACGGCTCGTCGCCGAGCCGGATCATGCCGTGGACCTCCACCCCCTTGGCGGCGGCACTGTCCTCGAATTGATCGAGCTTGGCCGAGGCCTCCGCCTCCGCCTCTTCCTCGCGCTCCGGCGCGTGAATCTGGTATTCGGGGTTGGTGACCAGGGGCACCACCGCGAACAAGGGCTGCGTGTAGGCGGACGCGAGATCGACGGCGACACGCTCGGCACCGGCATCGAATTCGCTGTTTTCCGTGGCCAGAATAATGCGCTTGAAGGGAGAAGTCACGACGGTCTCTCGGGTAAGTGCAGGATAGTGGACGGGCGGCAGAGGGGACGACCAGTGTATCTGCTGGTCGAACACGTAGGAATCCGAAGTCAACCAGCAAAGAATAACGAAGTTGCCCGTTCCGATCTATCAGGCCAACAACGGGTTTTGGCCCAAGCCGCCGTCTTTATGCACTAAGGCAGGAGACGGGTGCGCGTGTTGCGGTTCCTGATCTGCGCGGCGAACAACTTGGGAAAGCGCTTCTCGGCACCGCCGCCGGCGTGCACGATCAGCGCCGGCATCCCGGAACCGCCTACCGCGGTTTCCAGAACCCCCGATGTTGCCGCAACCAGCTCGCCCGTCATCCCTCCTCCGTCAATGGTACATAGCCGCCTGTGTATCCATAGCACTTCAGGCTATCGAAGACATCGTAAACTGGAAAGCCTGCGACGCCGGAAAAAATTGGGGCTTGGGCTTACATCCCCCTGATCGGGGCACCAGTGTACCTCGGCCGCTGTCGGTGATCGCACCCCCCAAAGCCGTTTCCGGCCGGTCGGTCAGATCCCCAATCGGGCCGGTGTGGCACGTCAGGTCAGCGTTCCCGACGGCGGTCCGGGAGACGTGGATCCGGCCTGAGGAAGAAGCGGTGGCCGGTGAGGGCGAGGCGTTGGCGCAGGGCGCCGATCTCCACATTGCAGGTGACGCTGAAGCAGGGCAGCTCGCGGTCCTTGAAGGCATCGAGCAGGGCGCGGCGGGGATACCTGGAGAGGTCGATTCGGTGCCTGTGCGGGATCATGCCAGCTCGTGCACGAAGATGCGTTCGCCCCCACTGTTCCGAGCCCGGCCTTGGTCCACCGCCTAGCGGCGATGAGGGAGTAGGATAACCCGGAGCCGGCGGAGAGAATCTGTAAGGGCATCCGACACCCCCGTCCAGCCATTTGGGGGCGCCGTGCGGCTCGGCAGGTGTTTTGGGTGATGGGAGGCCGAATCAGCGACGAGCGTTTTGCCCAGAACCTCTCCGAGATCTGCGCCGGCCTGCCGCGCACCAGGCCAAAGGTCCTCTTCACCTTTCCAGCGGGGAGCGTGTAGGTGAAGACCGTTACCCGGGCTTGGGCGCGCTTCAGCGCATCCGCAAGGATTCTGTGGAAGTCCTCGGCACGGTAGAGCTTTCCATCCACGACTGCCTGACGGACGTGCCGTCGGATATTCGAAAGAGCCGTTTCGATGATCGCGACGACCATCATCGCGACGACGACTACAGAATCGGGTGGTGGAGTCGTTGACGATTGTGATTGGTACACGCCATGCTGAGCCTGTGCCCGAAAGAATGTACGAAGTCTACCGTGAAGACCTCGGAGATGATCATCGCCTCGTGCACGCCGAGATCCGAGACGACGGGGAGCGTTACAGCATCTTTGCGGTCTCCATGCGCGCGGAGGAGCGACGATGAGCAACGAAACCTGCAGTGCCTGCGCAACGACGGTCGCGTCCTACGACGGCGTCTTCCTGAGCGCCGAGGAAGGCACGAGGTTTCTGTGCTCGAAGTGTTACAACGAAACCATCGCCGAGTACCTCGGCCTCGATTACGAGCACGTCGCGTTCGAGCCGGTGACCCTCGAAGACCGCGACGGCATACCCCACACCTTCCAGTTCCGCACCCGTGTCTTCAGCGACCAGTTGTTGCTCGAGGCGTTGGAGAGCGGGCCACAGGAGGGCTACGAATTGTCCGTGATCGCCGATGCGGAGCAGGACCTGTTCGTCACCTTCCAACGGCTGTTCGAGCGCATTCGGCGCGAGCTGGGTCGCAGGCACATCGAGCGAGAGCGAGAGGGCTACCGGATCACCGACGCCGCGGTGGTGCGCGGGCAGATCACCAGCGACCCGGATAGCGTCGACCGGATGCCGCTGCTGATCATCGACGGCAAGCCCGTCACCTGGGAGGAGCTCGGGCGCATGGTCTCGCCGTACGAGGGGTTCCGCTTCAAGCTCGAGATCTTCGACCGCGGCGAGGAGCGTTAGCAAGACCCGCAGCGATGCCCTTGCAACCTCCCGGGCCGGAGGGCGCTCCAACCCGAATACCTGCAAGGCTCGGTCGAGCGCGTCACCTTCCACAGCCCCGAGAGCGGCTTCCGCGTGCTGCGGGTCAAGGTCCGGGGCCAGCGCGAGCTGGTGACCGAGCGCATACCGAAGCGGTTCGGACTCCACCCGATCGAGGACGTCCAGGTCCTCACCCCTATGAATCGCGGAGGGCTCGGCGCACGATCCCTCAACGTCGAGCTACAGCAGCGGCTCAACCTCAACGCCGAGCCCCGGGTCACCCGGTTCGGCTGGACCTACGCCCCGGGCGACAAGGTGATCCAGACAGTCAACAACTACGAGAAGGACGTATTCAACGGCGACATCGGACGCGTAGTAAGGATCGACGAGGAGGAGGGCTCGGTCTACATCGACTACGACAGCCGCCGCGTCGAGCACGAGACCGGCGAGCTGGACGAGCTCTCATTGGCCTATGCCACCACCGTGCACAAGAGCCAGGGCTCGGAGTACCCGGCAGTCGTCATTCCGCTCGGCATGCCGCACTACATGCTGTTGGAGCGTAACCTCCTGTACACAGCGGTCACCCGCGGCAAGCGGCTGGTGGTCGTCATCGGACAGACCCAGGCGCTGGCGATGGCCGTCAAGCGCCTGGGCTCGGTGAAGCGGCTGACCAACCTGCAAGCTCGGCTGCGACAAGCGGTTCATGGTGAGAGACGTGGAATTTCACAACCTCTCAGCTCTCGGCTATCGGGCGCCTAACCTCTCGGGAGCTGGATACCTGGTGGGCAGTGAACCTCTCGATCGTTGGATGCCTGGCCTCTCGGCTTCTGTATGTGGGAGACCTCCCGAGCTCTGTATGCCGGGCGGGCGCTTGGGGGCGCGGTGGCGGGGTTCTGGGGGGTTTGGTTTCGGTGCGGGTGTTGCTGCGGGGTAGGGCGAGGTGCTGGGGTTTGCGGGTTTGGGTTTTGGTTTGAATTTGGGGTTTGCGGGGGTCTGGAGTTGCGGTAGGGTGCCGGTACGCCCTCGTAGCTCAACGGACAGAGCATCTGCCTTCGGAGCAGAGGGTTGGGGGTTCGAGTCCCTCCGAGGGCGCCATTTTCGGCGCTGGTCAGGCTCCGGGTTTCTGTATTTGCGGATTCCTGGAATTGCGGCGGTAAGGGTCGGCAAGCGACCCAGAATAGACACTCAAAATAACCATGCAATCATACTGTAAAAGTTTCTGACAGTGGGCCTGAAGGCCCGCATCAGCGCCTGTCCGCAGACGGCCAACAAGAGACATTCGGGCGCGGTCCTCCGCACTGGACTGTAGAATTTCTTGACGCCCACCGTTGACCGGCTGCCAAGGGCGCGGACCCTGCGCGCCCGGATCTTTCGCGGGACAACAGGACAGTAGGACATCGTATGACCGACGGCCCCTGGCGCACCTTGAGTGACTCATTCCGCGGGGCCTGGAGACTCCGATGGCCTTTCCTGCTCTCGCATCTCGTGTTCTCGGTGCTGGTGCTGGCGGTGATGGCACCGCTTGTCTCGCTGACGATCCGCGGCGCAATCGCGCTCTCCGGTCAGCCGGCCCTGTCGGATCTCGACATCGCGCTGTACCTGCTGTCGCCTGTGGGCTTCCTGGCCGGTGTGGTCGCGGCAAGCCTGCTGCTCAGCACCGCGGTTCTCGACGGTGCCTTCATGATGGCCATCGCCCGCGACGCGCGCCAGACGGGCCTGCACCGCTTCGAGGCCGGCGTGGTGAAGATCCTGCCGCGTCTGCCCCAGATCTTCGGCTTTGCCTGGCGTTTCCTGCTGCGGCTGCTGGTGATCGTTGCTCCGTTTCTCGTGGCAGCACTGCTTGTGGTCCAGCAAGGACTCACAGACTACGACATCAACTATTACCTCAAGGAAAAGCCGCCGGCGTTCATCCGAGTCGTCGTGATTGAGGGTCTTCTGCTGGCGGCGATGGCGGTCGTGCTCATCCGCAAGGTGCTGGGCTGGTCCGTGGCGCTGCCGCTGGTGCTGTTTTCGGACGTTACCCCGCGCGAGAGCTTCGCACGTAGCGAAGAGGTCCTGCAGGGGCAGCGATTCCCGCTTCTGCTGACGCTGATCGGCTGGGGGGTAATCTGCGCCGTTCTGGTAGCGGGGGCGGCGCTGCTGATCCACGGTTCGGCAAGCTGGCTCGACGGCAGGATCGGCGCGGACCTCCATCAACTGGCCTTTGCCTTCGCGTTGCTGCTGGCCGCCTGGTCGGTGCTGAACCTCCTGGTGACTACCATGATATCTGGGGCGCTGGCCCATGTGCTGATGTCCGCCGCGGGCTGGCCGGGCCAGTCGGAGGATGCCGCGCCGGTCTACCGTCCCGCCCTGCGATGGGCGTTGTTGGTTGGCCTGCTGATCGCCGTGTTTCCCCTTCTGGGAGGGTTGGCTTACCTACCCGGGCACCAGGCGGATGACGAGATCCAGATCATCGCCCACCGCGGCGCTGCGGGGGCGCGCCCCGAGAACACGATGGCCTCGTTTGCCCTAGCCATCGAGGAGAAGGCGACATGGGTGGAGCTGGACGTGCAGGAAAGCGCCGATGGCGAAGTCATCGTCATGCACGACAGCGACTACATGAAGCTCGCCGGGGTCGACCTGAAGGTCTGGGATGCCACCATGGATGCCCTTGCCGATATCGACATCGGAAGCTGGTTCGACTCCGAGTATGCCTCCGAGCGGACACCCCTGCTGCGCGACGTTCTGGAACTGGCGAAGGACAGCGGATCCGGGGTCCTGATCGAGCTGAAGTACTACGGTCATGACGAGATGCTCGAGCAGCGCGTGGCCGATGTCGTTGAAGAGACCGGCATGACGGACCAGATCCGGGCCATGTCGCTCAACTACCAGGCGGTGCGGAAGATGAAGAGGCTTCGGCCGGGTTGGACGGTTGGCCTTCTGGCCACCGCCACCGTGGGGGATCTGCCTGCATTGGAGGCTGATTTTCTGGCCGTGAACATGGCGACGGCCTCGAGCCGGCTTATTCGCGATGCGCGCGCGGCGGGCAAGGAGGTCTATGTCTGGACGGTCAATGACCCGCTGTCGATGTCCGATATGGCGAGCCTCGGTGTCTCCGGGCTGATCACAGACGAGCCGGCGCTCGCGCGTGAGGTACTGGAGCAGAGGGCTGCACTCGGTGCTGCCGAACGGCTGGTGCTGGCGCTTGGCAGCAGGCTTGGACTGACTGTATCCGACAAGGCGTATCGTGATGCCTCGCCTTGATCTGCCTGCCGTGGCCTCCTTGTTTCTCGGGCTGTTGTCTGGGCTTCCGGCCCTTGCAGAGGGCGGAATAACGACCGGGAAGCTGTCCCGCACGATAGAAATCCCTTTTCATCGCCGGCTCGCCGTCGTCCGCGAGTCGCCGGGTACGGAGCTCGCTCCCTTTTCCACGGATGGCTGCAGCGGGGGCATGTCCAGGCTCTGGACGATTACCGCCGAGCGCTACCCGGCGTTCGCCGAAGCCCACGAGGGGGTGCCGCCCTGGGAAGACTGCTGCATCATCCACGACCGCGCGTACCACGCAGGCGGTGCGGCCCCGGATGCGGAGGCCAGCTACGCCGCTCGGCTCGCAGCGGACCAAGAACTCCAGCGCTGCGTCGCGGCCACGGCCAGCGACCGGGACGATGTCCTGCAGGAACTCTACGGAATGAGCGAAGCGCAGGTTCGGCTTGTCTACCAGGCAATCGGTGCGGCGATGTTCCAAGCCGTTCGCCTTGGCGGAGGGCCGTGCACCGGCTTGCCCTGGCGCTGGGGCTATGGCTATCCGCATTGCTGGGAGATGCTTGGCGAGTAGTGGTCATCTCCTTGCCGGAAATGTTCCCGATGCGTCTCGACTGAAACGAGACATTCGGAAAGCCGTACACAGCACCTGACCGAAGAGTTTGTTGACGTCTGCCTCCCCTTCGCTGCGTAGGGCGGGTTCCGGCCATAAGCGGACGCTCGGGCAATCGTGGACGAAGCGCGGTTGGCACTTAGCTTGGGCCTCCGGGGGCTGGCAACGCATCGAGACTTCCTGCTCTGCTAATATCTCGCTCGGCAGATGTCCACCTAGTGCGTCAAAGGCAGACATCAGTCCATTCCTCTGTTTCCTCAAGAATACAATAAGACCATCCAAGCAGCATATGAAATTGCAACGAAACGATAGGTGTCCCTGTGGGAGCGGGAAGAAATACAAGCAATGCTGTTATCTTGTTCCAGTCAAGAACACGGAAATAACCAGGGCAGCATCTCTTACAACCACTTGGGATGAGTTGGCTGAACTAGTGTCACAACCAATGCCAGTATATAGACTAAAGGTGGTCTTAATTCGAATGGGTTTCAATGAGATACAGGAAGAGATATCACGAACATTTGAGGTGGAAGGTAATCAAACACTGTATGATCTTCATATGGGTATTCAACATGCATTTAATTGGGATAATGACCATATGTTTTCATTTTATTTTGGAGGAAAATTATTCGATAGAGAGAATGAATATTCTGGTAATCCACTAGGTGAGCACATTGTGTCGGGAATGGGCACACCATCTAAGTCAGCAACAGCAACCCAAATTCGCGATTTACAACTTTTTGAAAACTCGGCGTTTTTATATCTTTTCGATTATGGGGATGAATTGGTTCACGAAGTCATAGTGGAGAAAATACATGATAACAATGATAAAGTTAAAAAACTTCCAGCTGTAGTAAGCGCATTCGGCACACCTCCGCCTCAATATGGAGAGGTTGAATGATCCATTCGTGTTGAAGTTGAGAAGCAAACAATATGGCATAACTCGGCAAATGCACTCGGACGGCAAAAGCGCCGCTTCGCTGTGCCCTTTGCCGCCTGTGATTTGCAGGATTATGCCGCAAGCTTCGAATATCCACAGGGGTTGGTGAAAGATGCGTCGGAAAAATACGAAGATGTCACAGATGCTCAAGCAGATGGCTATGACTGTACTCAAGGCCCCCGCATCCGTGCCCTCTACCGAAGCAGCTCATACAGCACTTCTATTAGCACATGTGGCCTGGAACAGGGCCGTTGGAGAGACCTTCACCGACCTTGAATGCAAGAGGATTCTCAGAAAGTTCGAGAAGTCTCGGCGTAGTCTGTGGATCGAACTTCGCTCACGAGACTGGAAGGCTTTGATCGGCGAGCTTATCGAGTATAAGAACAAGAACTTTCCGGATGACAAACGAATTGTAGTCATATGCGGGATGCGAGACGGAAAGGTACACGTAGAATGGATGAATGCGCCCGAACAAACGCTGATGGCCTAACCACAGGCTGAACCGGAGGCCGGGAGGCGCTAGGGGCATTTCGCGTTAGCCTTGGCGACGGCGCCGGTTAGCTACGCCGTTACCCGTAGCCTGAATGTCTCTTTTGGGTGTGCGCCGTGAAAGGCGGCGTCTTTCCAGTGGGTGAGAATCCCACCCGGCAACTTTCGCTCCAGCCGGAAGCAATCGGAGCAGTCATGGAGGTAACGAAGTGGCTGGAGCCTCCGGTGTAGAGGGTCACGTTAGGTGACTTGGCGAGTGTGCAGGCCGTAACGCGAGTGAACG
>JARRNE010000045.1:0-10621 GCA_037385305.1 Chromatiaceae bacterium
GGCCTTTCCAATGGGGGCGCCGAAGGCTTGGTCAGTTCTTGGTCTTGTCCACCAGCTTCGAGGCCTTGATCCAGGGCATCATCTCCCGCAGGCGCTCCCCCACCGCCTCGATCTCATGCTCCTCTGCCAGACGGCGCAGGGCCTTCATCCTGGGTGCGCCCGCCTGGTTCTCCAGGATGAACTCCTTGGCGAACTCGCCGGACTGGATGTCGGACAGAATCCGCCGCATCTCTGCCTTGGTCTCGTCGGTGATGATGCGCGGACCGCGGGTCATGTCGCCATACTCGGCGGTGTTGGAGACGGAGTAGCGCATGTTGGCGATGCCGCCCTCATAGATGAGGTCGACGATCAGCTTCACCTCGTGGAGGCACTCGAAGTAGGCCATCTCGGGGGCATAGCCTGCCTCCACCAGGGTCTCGAAGCCCGTCTTGATGAGGGAGGTCAGACCGCCGCAGAGCACCACCTGCTCGCCGAATAGATCGGTCTCGCACTCTTCCCGGAAGCTCGTCTCGATGATGCCGGCGCGCCCACCGCCGTTGGCCGACGCGTAGGCGAGCGAGATGTCCCGGGCCTGGCCAGTGGCGTCCTGGTAGACGGCGATCAGGCTCGGCACGCCGCCGCCCTGGGCGTAGGTGGAGCGGACCAGGTGACCGGGGCCCTTGGGGGCGATCATGATGACATCCAGATCCTCCCGGGGCTCGATCTGGCCGAAATGGATGTTGAATCCGTGGGCGAAGGCAAGCGCTGCGGCCTCCTTGATGTTGGGTGCAACCTGCTCGCGGTAGAGCTTGGCCTGATGTTCGTCCGGCGCCAGGATCATGACCACGTCAGCGCCGGCTGTGGCCTCTGCGATGGGCTTGACCTCGAGCCCTGCGTTTGTCGCCTTCGCCGCCGAGGCGGAGCCGGGACGCAGGCCCACGGTCACGGAGACGCCCGAGTCCTTGAGGTTGTTGGCGTGGGCATGGCCCTGGGAGCCGTAGCCGATGATGGCGACTTTCTTCCCCTGGATGAGTGACAGGTCGGCGTCTTTGTCGTAGTAAACGTTGATGGACATGGATCTTCCTGGGCTTGTTTGAGAGAAATCGTCAGAAATCTGGGAGCTCGAACCGCAGAGATGCGGAGGACACAAAGAGTTCGATCCGATGATCAGGAGGCCGGTCCGGCGTGATTGGCCGACGCGGCAGGGGTTCCAAGCTAAGTCTCGATCCGATATCGGCTTCTCAGCGTTCTCTGTGTCTCTGCGGTTTCTCGTAGGGCGGTGGCGACGAGAGAGTCAGGTCAGAGCGTCAGGCCCTTCTCGCCGCGCGTGATGCCCGTCGGACCGGACCGCACCACCTCCACGATGAGGCCGTCGCGGACGGCGTCGATGAAGGCATCGAGCTTCGTGGAGGTGCCGGTCAGCTCCACCACGTAGCTGGTGTCCGTCACGTCGATGATCTTGGCGCGGAAGATGTCCGCCAGGCGCTTCAGCTCCTCACGGTCCCCCTTTTGGGCGCGCAGCTTGATCATCATCATCTCTCGCTCGATGTGGGGGCCTTCCGACAGGTCCAGCAGCTTGACCGTGTCAATCAGCTTGTTCAGCTGCTTCTTGATCTGCTCGATGATGTCCTCGCTGCCGGCGGTGACCAGGGTCATGCGGGAGAGCGAGGGATCGTCCGTGGGCGCCACCGTGAGGGACTCGATGTTGTAGCCCCGGGCCGAGAAGAGTCCAGCCACCCGGGACAGGGCGCCGGCCTCGTTCTCCAACAGGACGGAAATGATGTGTCTCGCGTTGCTCATCTCAGGCCAGCTCCCGCTCCGGCGACAGGTGCATCTCGTGGTGCCCCTTGCCCGCCGCAATCATGGGGTACACATTCTCCATTGGGTCGACCACCACATCCAGGAAGACGAAGCGGTCCTTCATGCCGAAGGCCTCACGCATCGCACCTTGATGGGGAGGGAGTACTGCTTGCAGGTGGCCATCTCCTGGATGCACATGAGGATGCTGGCCTCCCCCGAGATACAGGCGACCGCCGCGTCCGGATGGGCAAGCTGCACCCCCATCGCCGCCGGTAGTCCGAAGCCCATGGTCCCGAGGCCCCCGGAGTTGATCCAGCGCCGGGGCTTGTCGAACGGGTAGAACTGGGCCGCAAACATCTGGTGCTGGCCCACGTCCGAGGTCAGATACAGATCCCCTCCTGTCACCTCATGGAGGGTCTCGACCGCGAGCTGGGGCTTGATCCTGTCGCTCGTGCGGTCATAGCGCAGGCAATTCATCCCGCGCCAGTCCTCGATCTGCGCCCACCAGGAGGCGAGCGCATCTCCATCCGGGGCGCGACGGTGCTCCTTGACGAGGCGGACCATGTCCGTCAGTACGCTGGAAACAGGACCCACGATCGGGATGTCCACCCGCACGGTCTTGGAGATGGAGGAGGGGTCAACGTCGATATGGATAATGGTCGCGTGGGGGCAGAAGTGCTCGATCTTGCCCGTCACCCGGTCATCGAAACGGACCCCGACGGCGATCAGCATGTCGGTCTCATGCATCGCCATGTTCGCCTCGTAGGTTCCGTGCATGCCAAGCATGCCCAGGAACTGCCGGTCCGACATGGGGTAAGCGCCGAGCCCCATCAGGGTACTGGTGATGGGAAAACCTGTCGCCTTCACCAGCTCCCGCAGGAACGCCGAGCCCTCGCCGAGGACCACGCCTCCGCCCGTGTAGAACACCGGGCGTTTGGCCTCGAGCATCGCATCCACCGCCTTCTTGATTTGACCGAGATGACCCTTTTGGGCGGGGCTGTACGACCGCATCCGGATCTCGCGCGGATAGTGGTAGGGGATCTTGACGTTCGGATCGGTGACGTCCTTCGGGATGTCGACCACCACAGGGCCCGGGCGCCCGGAGCTGGCGATGAAGAAGGCCTTCTTGATGGTTTCCGCGATCAGCCGGACATCCTTCACCAGAAAGTTATGCTTCACGCAGGGCCGCGTGATACCGACGGTGTCCACCTCCTGGAAGGCGTCGCTGCCGATGACCGGCGTCGACACCTGCCCGGTCAGCACGACCATGGGGATGGAGTCCATGTAGGCAGTGGCGATGCCGGTCACCGCGTTGGTGGCCCCGGGGCCGGAGGTAACCAGGCAAACGCCGCACTTGCCCGTCGCGCGGGCGTAGCCGTCGGCCGCGTGGGCCGCGCCCTGCTCGTGCCTCACCAGGATGTGCTTGACCTTGTCCTGCCTGAACAGGGCATCATAGATGTGGAGCACGGCGCCGCCGGGATACCCGAAGACGTACTGCACGCCCTCATCCATCAGCGCCTGAACGACAATCTCGGCACCAGTCAGTTCCACGTCAGGGACCCTCCGACGATCCCGCACGACGGGGCCGGCCCGGCGCGGGAGAGGCCGTTCGAACGGCATAAAGAAGCCAGAAGCTACAGGAGCCCCCGCGTTGCGGTCAAGATGGAGCCGATTGCCGTGCGCGCGCCCACAATTTCAGGCCCTCGAGTTGCGACCCAGGCGCCGGGCCGATACCTTCGGTCGCGAGACACAGCGAGACATGTCCGGATACCCATGGTCAACCTTCGATCCAAATTCTCCCGCCCGGCCGCCTGGCTGTGTGCCCTATTCGCCGCATGGGCCTGGCTGCCGCTGCAGGCCGACATGTATCGGTGGGTGGATGAGCACGGCGGGACCGTCTACTCCGAGTCCCCGCCCCCGAGCGGCCAGGCCGTCGAGCTCGAGCCACCCCCACCGCCCCCGCCGGACGAGGTGAGGGCGGCAGAGGCACGGGAGAAGAGCGCGATCGAGCACGCCTTCGACGCCCAGGAGGACCGCAAGCGCGCCGCGCAGGACAAGGCCAAGCAGGACGCGGCCGCGGAGCAGCGCACGACGAGCTGCGCAGCCGCCCGCCAGAACCTGGAGACGCTGCAGAACCTCGGCGCGCGGCCGGTGCGGATGCCGAACGGCCAGTCGCACCACCTGTCCGAGCAGGAGAAGGCGGCGAAGATTCACGAGGCACGGGAGCAGATTGCGAAGTACTGCCCATAGACCGTGCGCGCGCCGGGGACCGCAGACTCGGCAACCCTCTCCTCGGGGAGCCCCTCGGCCGACCCTCAGCCGTTACCGCCTCGTGAGATACTATACGGACCGAGGTCGTCCGGGTATTCGGCGTCCGGCGGCAGACTTCAGGCGGTCGGTGGACACCTGGAATACATCCATGGAGCCCTGCCGGCGGCCGGAGCTCCGACCCCTCGCAGAAGGCCGGAGCATGGCCCGGTGAGATTGGGATCACACGAAACGGGAGGACCCTATGCCAACGCTGATCATCAAGGCGAACGTGGAGGTCCCGCCGAAGCGGCGGAAACCCATCCTGGAGGCCGTCTCATCCAAGCTCGCGGAGCTCCTGGGCAAGCCGGAGCGGTACGTGATGGTCATCCTGGAGAACAACCCGGACATGCTGTTCGGCGCGGACGATGCCCCCCTCGCCTTCCTGCAGCTCAAGAGCCTGGGCCTTCCCGAGGAGTCCACCGCGGAGCTCTCCGCGGCCCTTTGCGGGCTCATGGAGCAACACTTCGGTGTGCCCCGCGGGAGGGTCTATATCGATTTCGCATCGCCCCCACGGCACCTCTTTGGTTGGAACGGGGGGACGTTTTGAGCGGTCAGCGGTTGGATTATCCAAAAAACAGCAGTATCCGCAAATGAACGCCAATGAACGCAAACGAAAACAACGGCTTGTCGGCCCCCGGGCAGCTTTGTTGTCACCCCGAGAGGTGAATCGCGGATGACAGCCAACCATTTGTAATCTTTGCGTATTTTGCGTTCATTTGCGGACCTGTTGCCGTTGCTGGGATTATCGATCGGCTTCCGAGTGAAGGGTAGGATCTGGTGAGGAGCGCGGCCCATCGACCACTGCACCTGCCGGAATGGATTCGGATTGATGCGGTTCGCACCGCTTACCGTGAAAGTCGCGCGCAGCGCGCATCAATCTGGTCCGCATCGCGGACCAGATCTGGTTGTTCCCTTTTTGGTGGGCAAATAGAATACTGTGTTTTGCCCACTCTCGCGGCCACGATGCGCACCTCCCAGTTTCCCCTCCAGACCGTGAAGGAGACCCCGGCGGACGCCGAGGTGGCAAGTCACAGGCTGATGCTGCGGGCCGGCATGATCCGCAAGCTGGCGGCCGGCCTTTACACCTGGCTCCCGTTGGGCCTGCGCGTGCTGCGCAAGGTGGAGCGCATCGTGCGCGAGGAGATGGACCGGGCCGGCGCCCTCGAGGTCCTGATGCCCTCGGTCCAGCCGGCGGAGCTGTGGCAGGAGTCCGGACGTTGGGACCATTACGGGCCCGAGCTCCTGCGCTTTCACGACCGACATCAGCGGGAATTCTGCTTCGGCCCCACCCACGAGGAGATCATCACCGAGCTCGCCCGCAACGAGATCAAGAGCTACAAGCAGCTGCCGATCAACTTCTACCAGATACAGACCAAGTTCCGGGACGAGATCCGCCCCCGCTTCGGGGTGATGCGGGCGCGGGAGTTCCTGATGAAGGACGCCTACTCCTTCCACCTGAACGAAGTCTCGCTTGCCGAGACTTACCAGGTGATGTACGCGACCTACAGCCGTATCTTCCGGCGCTGCGGCCTGGATTTCCGGGCGGTGCAGGCGGACCCGGGCAGCATCGGAGGCCATGCCTCTCACGAGTTCCATGTCCTCGCCGCATCCGGTGAGGACGCCATCGCGTTCTCGACCGGGGGCGACTATGCCGCCAACGTCGAGCTTGCCGAGGCCCTGCCGCCCGCCGACAGATGCCCCGCGCCGAGCGAGGAGCTGCGGCTGCTGGACACCCCCAACGCCAAGACTATCGCCGACCTGGTGGAGCAGTTCGGTCAGCCGATCGAGCGCACCGTCAAGACACTGGTGGTGGCCGCCAGCGAAGAGGCCGGCGGGGGGCTGGTGGCCGTGCTGGTCCGGGGCGACCATGAGCTCAACGCCGTCAAGGCCGAGAAGCTCCCCGAGGTGGCCGCACCACTGCGAATGGCGGGGGAGGCCGACATCCGGGCCGCCGTCGGCGCCGGCCCCGGCTCGCTCGGGCCCCTGAACCTGCCGATCCCCTGCATCGTGGACCGCACCGTTGCGGTCACCGCGGACTTCAGCGCCGGAGCCAACGTGGACGGGAAGCATTACTTCGGCCTCAACTGGGGCCGTGATCTGCCCCTGCCGAAGGTGGCGGACCTCCGCAACGTGCTGGAGGGAGACCCGAGCCCCGACGGGCGCGGCAGCTTGACCATCGCCCGCGGCATCGAGGTAGGCCACATCTTCCAGCTCGGACGTAAATACAGCGCCGCCATGAAGGCCACGGTGCTCGGTGAGGACGGCAAGGCCGTAACCGTTACCATGGGCTGCTACGGCATCGGCGTCTCCCGGGTGGTGGCCGCCGCCATCGAGCAGAACCACGACGAGCGCGGCATCATCTGGCCCGAGCCCATCGCCCCGTTCGAGGTGGCCCTCCTCCCCATGAAGCTAGGCAAGTCCTACCGCGTCCGTGAGGCGGCCGAGCGGCTCTACGGCGAGCTGGCCGCGGCCGGTATCGAGGTCCTGCTGGACGACCGCGATGCCCGCCCCGGCTTCATGTTTGCCGATATGGAGCTCATCGGTACTCCTCACCGCGTGGTGATCGGCGACAAGGGGCTCGACGACGGAACGGTCGAGTACAAGGGCCGCCTGGACGCGGAGACCACCTTCGTGCCCATGGACGAGATCGTCTCGTTCCTCTTCCAGCGCCTGCGTCAGAACGAGGCGGGTTAGAGAGATCATGAGCAAGGAGGAATCCTTCGATCGCGAGGATCTCCTGGCCTGCGGCCGCGGGGAGATGTTCGGGCCCGGCAACGCCCAGCTGCCGACCCCCCATATGCTGATGCTCGATCGGATCCCCAGGATCACCGATACCGGCGGGGCCTATGGCAAGGGTGAGATCCTGGCCGAGCTCGACGTCCGTCCCGACCTGTGGTTTTTCGCCTGCCACTTCGCGGGCGACCCGGTCATGCCCGGCTGCCTCGGCCTCGACGCCCTGTGGCAGCTGGTGGGCTTCTATCTGGCCTGGGCCGGTAACCCGGGGCACGGACGCGCCCTCGGAGTGGGTGAGGTCAAGTTTACCGGACAGGTGCTGCCGAGTGCGAAGAAGGTCACCTATCACATCGACATGAAACGCGTGATCACCCGCAAGCTGGTCCTCGGCATCGGCGACGGGACGGTCGAGGTGGACGGGCGGCAGATCTACGTGGCAAGAGACTTGCGCGTCGGCCTCTTTGCCTCGACGGAAGGGTTCTGACTCAAGAAAGGGGCGCCACGGCGCCCCTGCTTGTCGACCGCGTTGATCTCGGCGATCAGGCGTCGAGCGCGTCCAGGGCCTTCTGGAAGCGGTTGGCGTGGGAGCGCTCCGCCTTGGCCAGGGTCTCGAACCAGTCGGCGATCTCCTCGAAGCCCTCGTCCCGGGCGGTCTTGGCCATGCCCGGATACATGTCCGTGTACTCGTGGGTCTCTCCGGCAATCGCGGTCTTAAGGTTTGCCCCCGTTCCGCCGAAAGGCATGCCCGTCGCCGGATCACCGCACTCCTCCAGGTAGTCCAGATGGCCGTGCGCGTGCCCGGTCTCCCCTTCCGCCGTGGAGCGAAACACCGCCGCCACGTCGTTGTAGCCCTCCACGTCCGCCTTGGAGGCGAAGTAGAGATAGCGCCGGTTGGCCTGGGACTCCCCGGCAAACGCGGCCTTCAGGTTGTCTTCGGTCTTGCTACCTTTCAGTGCCATGGTTTCCTCCGTCAGTCTGATGCAATGCTGTTGCTTTGAGCACGAGCCAATAACCATAGTGGCGGGCACGCGGCATCAGAAATCGTTTCTTCCAATTGAGCCGATAGCTTTGGTTTATCAGCTCCCTGAAGACGCTGCGCGCATGACCATCTCCTCCTCTTGCGCCACGTAAGTGACCCCGTTCAGAAAAGCGGCGCGGACGGCCTCCTCGATGACGTCGACCGCCCTCAGGCGCGGGAAGGATCGCCGCCACGCAAGGGCAACCCGGCGGTAAGGGACCGGGTCCGCAAGGCGGCAGATGCGCACCAGGCTGTTAGAGAAGCCGTCGACCCGGGCCGCAGTACAGGGGAGCACCGTGATGCCCGCGCCACTGGCCACCATGCACCGAATCGTCTCCAATGATCCACCCTCGAGGCTGCGCTGCAGAGATCCGGAAGAGGCCGATTGCAGGCACTTCGGACAGGCCTGCAGCACCTGGTCCCGGAAGCAATGACCGGGCCCCAGCAGCAGGACATTCTCCGCCCCAAGCCGCGCCGGAGTCACGACCTCGTCATCGCCCCAGGGATGGGCCGCCGGCAGGAGCACAACGAAGGGCTCGTCGTACAGCAGCCGCGTGGAGATGCCAGGCTCATCAAACGGCATCGAGATGATAATGACATCGAGGTCGCCCCGCTTGAGCCGATCGCTCAGGACGGAGGTGAAGTTCTCCTGGATCATCAGAGGCATGGCCGGAGCCTGCTCCCTGACCAGCGGGATCAGCTGAGGCAGAACGTAGGGTCCGATGGTGTAGATGGCCCCCAGACGAAGGGTCCCCGTCAGGGGATCCTTGCCTTGGCGGGCGAGCCGCTTGACCGCTTCGGCCTCTTCCAGCACTCGCTGGGCCTGGGCCACGATCCGATCACCCACTTCGGTGACCGTGACTTCCCCAACGCCCCGCTCGAAAAGACTCACCCCTAGCTCATCCTCCAGCTTCTTCACCGCCACACTCAGAGTCGGCTGGGTGACAAAACAGGCATCTGCCGCGCGCCCGAAGTGGCGTTCCCGTGCGACTGCCACCACGTATCTCAGCTCATTGAGAGTCATCGAAGCCCTGCGCAGCGCGCTCCGCGTCTCCCTCGCCCCGCGGGAGAGGGCCGGGGTGAGGGAGACGGTCATGGTAGCAGCGACTTACATTCTCTAAGGGCGGCGCTGGCGCCATGATCGTCAGTTGCAATCCGGTCGGCTCAGTTTGTGAACTGGTTTGCGGTTCGACGGACATGGAGATTGATAGAAATCCGTGGGCGAGCCCCGGAGCCCATTTGTCAAAACTATAGACCCTGAGCTACCGTCAGCATAGGCCATAAGATGTCCCCACCGAGCATGCAAGGATCCGGACTTCCCTGCCCACAGCACCAGCGAGGAATTGCGGCGTGCGTCTCCTTCAGCTGACCGACATGCACCTGTTCGCCCATGCGAGCGGCGAGCTAATGGGACAGAACACCCGTTCCACTCTCGAGCTCGTCCTCGATCTGGCACGGGACACGTTTTGGCCGGCAGACCGCGTCCTGGTCACCGGGGATCTGGTTCACGATGAAACGCGGGCGGGATACAGCTACTTGGCGGCCCGCCTGGCGGCCCTGGATACACCCTGCCACTGCCTTCCGGGCAATCACGACTCCCCTACCCTCATCACGGAAATCCTCTCCGGCGGCCCTTTCCGGACTGAATCCAGCGCCCAGGCCGGGGGCTGGAACCTGGTATTTCTGGACTCTACCGTCCCCGGAGAGGATGGGGGCCACCTGGACGGGAGCCAGATTGACACACTCGAGCAGACCCTGGCGGAGCATCGCGAGCTCCATACGCTGGTCTGCCTGCATCACCACCCGGTACCCGTGGGCAGCTCCTGGATGGACACCATGGCCCTCGACAACCCGGAGACATTCTTCCAGGTGATCGACCGTTATCCCCAGGTCAGAGGGGTGCTGTGGGGTCACGTGCATCAGGAGTTCACGGGCCGCAGGGGCCAGATCCTCCTGCTTGGCTCCCCCTCCACCTGCATCCAATTCCTGCCTGGGAGCAATGTCTTCGCCATGGACGCGTTGACGCCCGGCTTCCGCTGGCTCGAGCTGCAGCCGGACGGGCGCATCGATACCGGCATCCGCCGTGCCGCCGCCTATCCTCGGCCCCTCGACTTGTCGAATACGGGGGGGTACTGAGGGCAGAGGGCAGAAAGGAGATCAGATCGTTGGCGACAGGGGACGCCCCTCGAATACCGAAGACGAAGGTCGACCGTTAGAGACCGGCAGCTGGAGGCTGGAGGCTTGTAGCCAACCGCTCTCTTCACCGCTGCAGATCCACCGTCAGGGTCCAGGCGAGCTTGCGGTGGGGAGCATCGCTGTGGCTGAGCTGTACCCGGGCTCCCTCCCGCCAGCAGGTCGCCATGCTGCCCGTATTCGGGACATGGGCCGTCACCAGCTCGCCGCCAGCGAGCTCCACATCCGCGAGGAACCGCTGGTAGCGGCGCAGGATGCGGCCGTCCGCAAGGGGAGGCAGCTGCACCGGCATATCCCTAGTGCACGCCGGCAGAAGTCACCCGGCCACCTTCGTAGTGTCCGCTGTGCGGACCTTTCACAGCGATGCTTGCCATGTCGGGGCATGGTCCGCCCAGCGGATCTACCAGAAGCGGTCTCAGAATCTCTGCACTGTTGCACTAGTGGGTAGCGAAGCCGGTCAGACTCTGATACGGAGCCGGCTCGCAGGCGACACCCGTGACCTCCGCCATCGACGGACCGGTGCGGAGCCATTCCCTGAGCTGGGCGACCGCCGCAGGCTCGCCGCACGCCAATATCTCCAAGCGTCCG
>JARRNE010000046.1:0-7692 GCA_037385305.1 Chromatiaceae bacterium
CAGATGTAGATGCTTGTGTGCGTTCACGTGGTCCAGGGGAAGGCCCGTGGCCTTAAACGCCTCGAGCTGGGCACGGATCTCCGCCCGCGCCTGACGGCGCAGGGCGGGCCGAAAGAACAACCGGACCGATGGCAGGAACATGTGCACCGGGAACCGCCCCGTCCCATCAACCAGGCCGCCAACCTGCCGGGGCGGCAGCAGGGGACGCCCGTCGGCGAGCACCAGGTGCAATCCGACCCTGAGTCCGGGCAGCCGCCGGGCGCGGGCGACCGCGTCAGCAGCCGCGGGTGCACCGACCATGAGACTGGCTGTCCGCAGGATGCCATGGCGATAGGCGGTCTCGACGGCCGCGTTCACGGCGAGGCTCAGGCCAAAGTCGTCTGCCGTCACGATGAGGCCGATGGCCGTGTTGGCCAATCCGGCTATGGGCACGTGCGTCGGGGGCCTCTTCTCAATGCCGTTCCCGGAGGAAACGCACGAACTCCACGCCTTCGCGCAGGCGCCGCTTCATCATTTGGGGGTCGCGCACCATCTCGCCGGTGATCTCCGCGATCTTACCGGCGCGGAAGTAGAAGCGCTTGTAGAAGGTCTCCACCGAATCGAAGATCTCCGTGTGGCTGAGGTGAGGATAGCCCAGGGGGCTGACCTGGACCCCCCGGTCGTTCACCAGATGGCCCTCCTCGGCGTCCGTCAGCCACCCGTTCTCCAATGCCTCCCGGTGCAGCCGGGTGCCGGGATAGGGCGCGGCGATGGACACCTGGATGGTGTGCGGGTTGATCTCCTTGGCGAACCGTATGGTCTCCTGGATGGTCTCCCGCGTCTCCCCGGGTAGGCCGACGATGAAGGTCCCGTGGATGGTGATCCCGAGCTTGCGGCAGTCCGACGTGAATTGACGCGCTCGACCCACGCGCAGCCCTTTCCTGATGTTGTGCAGTATCTGCTGATTGCCCGACTCGTAGCCCACCAGGAGCAGGCGCAGGCCGTTGTCCCTCATCACCTTGAGGGTCTCGTAGGGCACGTTGGCCTTGGCGTTGCAGGACCAGGTCACCCCCAGCTTGCCGAGCCGGAGTGCGACCTCCTCCGTGCGGGCGCGATCGTCGGTGAAGGTATCGTCGTCGAAGAAGACCTCCTGCACCTGCGGGAAATACCGCCGGATGAGCTTCACCTCCTCGATCACCCGCTCGGCGCTGCGCACCCGGTAATGGTGGCCGCCGACGGTCTGGGGCCAGAGGCAGAAGGTGCAGCGGGAGCGGCAGCCGCGCCCCGTGTAGAAGGAGACATAGGGGTGGAGCAGATACCCGATGAAGTAGTCCTCGACCCGCAGGTCGCGCTTGTACACCTCGGTGACGAAGGGCAGCTCGTCCATCTTCTCGATCATCGCCCGAGGTGCATTGTGGGCGACCTTGCCGTCAGCCGTGCGGTAGCTCAGGCCGTCCGTCTCTGCGAGGGGCTGTCCCTGGGCCACCTCTGCGATCGTGTAGTCGAACTCTTCTCGGGCGACGAAATCCACCGCCGTGGACGCCAGCAGCGAGGGCTCGGGCTCGATCGCCACCTTGGCCCCCACAAGGCCGATCATCGAGTCGGGATTGGCCTCTTTAAGCGCTTCGGCGACCCGGATGTCGGACGGGAACGAGGGGGAGCTGGTGTGGATGACCACCAGCTCGTAGCGGGGCGCTTCCTTCAGTACCTGGGCGAGGCTCACGCCTGCGGCCGGTGCATCGATGAGCTTGCTCTCGGGCAGCAGCGCGGCGGGCTGGGCGAGCCAGGTCGGATACCAAAACGAGCGGATCTCGCGCTTGGCCTGATAGCGCGAGCCCGCACCGCCATCGAAGCCGTCGAATGACGGGGCCTGCAGGAATAGGGTCTTCATCATGAGTGGATCTCCGTGTCACCAGGCCCTGTCCAGGGGATGCAGGTCCTCGCATTGAGACATTTGACCGTTTGCCTCCACGCACAGCTCCCGCTGGCGCCAGCGCACCCGCCGGCTACGGAAGCTTGCCGCCCAGACTAACAGCGACAGCAAGCCGCGAAGGGGGAGTAAGGGGATTCCGGGCAACGTCTGGCCGAGGCGGTCCCGGTTGACCGCGAAATGAGAGGGCGTGGCCAAGCGGCTGCACGGTTCGAATGGTCCTGGCCCAACGCAGCTCGTGGTCCAGCAGACTCCGTAGGTCCGGCTCGTGGACCGTGGTCTCCACCATGCAGGATGACAGCTTGACGCGGAGGCCTTCGGCCTGCACCCGTGCCCCAAGCTCGTAGTCGTCTGCGAGCTGGCGGGCCAAGGAGTCGAACCCCCCGACCCGCTCGAGCAGGCCCCGCTCCAGGGCCATGCTCGCCCCGAAACAGTAAGAGCTGAAGCCCAATGCGCGACCGACCAGCACGGAGGGCAGAAACCAGGCGTCGACGGCGAGCGCGCCCAGATAGGACCAGAGGTTGCGAAGCGGGCGTGCCCGATACAGGCATGTAACCAGTCCCACCGCCGGCTCGCACAATTCCCCCATGACCCGCCCCAGGTAATCAGGCGCCACCCGAATGTCGCTGTCGGAGATCGCGAGGTACGGGTAGCGGGCGTGTGCGAGCATGTTGCTCAGATTGCTGGCCTTGTAGTTCATTCCGACCAGGCGCTCGTCCACCACCAGCACGATGTCCCGCTCCGGAAGCTCGCGCCGCAGCCGTTCGACGACGGAAATCGCTGGATCATCCGGGCTTCTGACCCCGCAGATCACCTCGAACCGGGCGTAATCCTGGTCGCAGAAGCTGCGCAGGTTCTCGTAGAGCTCCGGTTCCGCGCCGCACAGTGGCTTGAGCACGCTCACGGGGGGTGCATGGCGCGGAGCGCCGGCCTGCCGCCGGTTCCAGAGCAGCGCGGCCAGAAGGGCGGCGGCCACGTACGCGATCGCCGCCGAGGCAGCGCCGATGAGGACGCTCGTCCCCAGCGAGGTCAGGGTGCCCAAGAATGCGCCCCACGACGGCGATCCTTGCGGAAGCACTGATCACGTCCGACTTGGCGCTCTGCCCCCAAGGAGAGCCCCACGGAGAGCAAAGTGCTGCGGGGCCGCAGCCGCGGGACAGCGAAACCAGCCAGTGCTTCCCTGACCGGCACCCTTAGCTCCGAATCCCGGAGCGGATTGCTTGGTAGAGGGTTCATGTGTGCATTTTCGCCGCAAGGCCGCCTCGTCTCGACTTTGGCGCCCGGCTGCTTGGGTACGACAAGAGATCGGACCGTGAGTTTATCGCCACAGGGAGAACCTCGCGCCTCCTGCCAGCTCTAAATGATGACAGAATCCCGTCGTGCCGTCCCCTGTGGGGCGGAGGCCATCGCCAACCGGCGGCCGCTTTCGGCAACGAAGGGAATTTTGTAGATCCTGAGTGGGTATTGAGATGATGGTGAGTACGCTGTTCGTCCTCACCCTGAGCGCCGCGGCGCTCTGGCTCTATCTGCTGCTGGGGCGCGGCGCGTTCTGGCGGGCCGACCAGCGTCTTGCCACCCTGCGAAACGAGCTGCGGCTGTGGCCCGCCGTGGTGGCTGTCGTGCCGGCCCGGAACGAGGCCGCGCTGCTCGGCCGCACGCTGCGAAGTCTTCGCCGGCAGGCCTACAAGGGGTGCTTGACCGTCGTCCTGGTGGACGACCAGAGCGCGGACGCCACCGCCTCTGTGGTGCGGAAGGTGGCGTCGGGCCCGGGTCATCCGATTGACCTCGTGTTCGGGCAGACGCCGCCGACGGGATGGGCGGGCAAGGTCTGGGCCATGGTCCAGGGGGTCGACAGGGCACGTGAAGTCGCCCCGGCGGCTCGCTATCTCTGGTTCACGGACGCAGACGTTGAGCACGATCCGGACGTGCTCGCCCGGCTGGTGCAGCAGGCCGAGCGTGACCGGATCGACCTGGTCTCCACCATGGTGATGCTCCATTGCCGGGGCTTTTGGGAGCGGCTGCTCGTTCCGGCCTTCGTGTTCTTCTTCCAAAAGCTCTACCCCTTCCCATACGTGAACTCCACCGGCAAATCCGTGGCGGCCGCAGCAGGGGGCAGCCTGCTGGTGCGGCGGGGGGCCCTGGATGCGGCGGGCGGCTTGGCCGCCATCCGGGGCGCCCTCATCGACGACTGCGCCCTCGGAGCACTGCTCAAGCGCAACGGGCGCATCTGGCTGGGTCTCACGGACAGCTCCCGGAGCCTTCGGGCGTACGGGCTGGGTGGGGTGTGGGCGACCGTAAGCCGCACCGCCTTCACGGAGCTCGATCACTCCTTCCTGCGATTGCTCGGTGTTGCTGCGGGGATGGCGCTGCTCTACCTGGTACCGGTTGCCGGCCTCTTGCTTGGGTTTCTCCATGCCCAGCCCGCAGCGACCGCCTGCGCTGCCCTGGGATGGCTAGGGATGACAGTGGCATACGGGCCGACCCTGCGCCTCTACCATCAGCCCCTGCTGCTCGGCCTTCTGCTGCCAATTACGGCCGCCCTCTATCTGCTCATGACGCTCGACTCGGCCCGGAAGTACAGACCACAAGTGGGCCGGGCGCCCCGCTGGAGCTCGTCCACCGACTGGCGGATGTGAACGCCCCGGTGGGGAGCCGTTGCCAAGCCTTTCGGAAGGCGAAAGACCCCATGGAAGCCATCTCCTTCTCCGATGCCCGGCAACCGGCTCAAGGAAGTCCTCGATCGCGTTGCCGAGTATGCCGGCTACACCGTCATTACGCGGCGCGACGTCGCAGCAGCCGTCGTCATCATCTCCCTGGACAGCTTCAACAGCCTGATGAAAAGCGTGCACCTGGTCAGGTCCCCCGAGAATGCCGCCCATTTGGCCTGCTCCATCGCCCAGGGTGATTAGCACTATGGCTCAGCTGGGAGATCCATCGACGGGTCGGGTGCGGGCCGGACGCCTTTTCATATTCCTGAATTCGAAGCATGTGCCTGGACTTGATCTGCTTTGCCAGAATAGAACCCAATAGCAGGTCCAACCAAGAACGCTAGGCCCGATGATACTTGGCTCGCCAAGTCAAGTAGCTGACTTACTGCTAATCCGGCTCAGGTGCTTTGAATAAGAATAGCGAGCTCATAAAAAGTATGAATATGGCATTATAGAATAGGGAGCAGATAAACGCCACCTTGTAAGGGCCTTCCGCTAAAGGCGTTACCTTCTGAATTACTTCTTTGGCAAACCAAAAAGCAACGATAGGCGTTAGGTAAGGTGCAAATATCCCTGTAAGACTAATAATGGCGGATCCAAGAACGCCATTTATATTGTCTATCGATACTGCCTAAAAGAATATATCGAAAGGGGTGCAACCCGTTGCCCGCGTCCGCTACGCGGCGAGTGGCGTGCTGAAATCCGGGTCGTTGGCGGCACATCCTGAGTAGACGCGCCGGGATTCGCGCTGGATGCGAAACGCGTCAACTCCTCCCAGAGGCCGCTGAGGTAGATACAACGCATATCAAGCATGGCGCGGGCGCCGGACAGGATCCAACGCATACCGGAACGCTCCATGCGGAAACCCCCGTTCCACGCACCTGGGAAAGCCCTCGCCCGTGCCCTCCTCGCTGAGGGCGAGGAAGGTCTCCAGGTGCTCCTGCACGAGCTGGCACAGCACCGTCGCGGCCGGACGGCGGCGGCGGTACAGACCCACCGCACGACCTGCACGCTGCCCCCCGGTACAGGCGGCATTGCCCCCGATCCGCGACCGCTTGCATTCACCGCAGGCTATCGCTGCGTGCCGCCATGTGGGATCGGTGCTTTCGCCTGCTGGCTGGTCCCGCTGTTGTTCAAGGAGGAGCTCTACGGGGTCACTGGCCTCTGCCGCTTTTGGAAGGAGGCGGCCAGCCTCCTGACCGACAGATCGGGCTTCGAGAGCCTTCCCGCTGCCATGGAGGCCCTCTGGGAGCCGCCGCACTACGAGAAGGACTGCTGTCTCATCCTGGACCGAGCATTGGCCGACCACAGTGCGCGTCTGGTCCTGCGGATCGACAACATCGGCGATCTGCGCGGAGATCATCGAGACGCTGGAAAGGGGCGTACCCCCGGTATGTGTCCCCATCTTTGACAGCGAGCGGAGGGCGCGATGGCTTTTCGACTCGAGCGGGATCGCGGGTGACAGCCTGAGCGTTCCGCAGGTGCAGCGCCGACCGCCAGCGCCACCGCTGGCGCAGATTGCCCGGGATTGCGGTGAGCGAGACCTGGCCATTGTGGGGGCTTATGCCACGGGCGCTCACAGCCATTGGGAAATCGCCGAGTGCTTCGGTGTCTGCCTGTCGGCGTTGGTGCCGCCGCGCGGCGGCGAACCACGAGCGCGATCGCCGATGCGTGGCTGTGAGGTTCCGCACGGAGGCGAGCAGCTGGGACCTCTTCGGCAACAACACCCGGGTGTTCTTCATCCGAGATCGCCGCAGGCCTCCGATTCGGCCTCAGCTGGAGATGTAATGCTCCAGTTGGGTAATGATGAACTGCTGCTCGGAGATGATGGCCTTGACCAGGTCGCCGATCGACACCAGGCCACGCACGTGCCCGTTTTCAATCACGGGCAGGTGCCTTACCCGACGTTCGGTCATCAGGGCCATGGCCTCCTCAACGGGTTGTCTCGCGCGAGCTGCGGCCCTTGAGCACGACGTTGCGCGTATAGTCCCGCTCTGAGAACAGGCCTACCGGTCCGGTGTCATCGATCACCAGGAGGGCGCCGATGCCCTTCTCGGCCATCAGCGCAAGCGCATCATAGACTCTCGCGTCTGGTCCGATGGACCAGACTTGGCTGCCCTTCTCCGCGATCAGGTTCCGGATCTTCTTCATAGGCGCGACTCCTCCTCCGTGGCACCGGCGCCATCGCCGGGGCAAACGTCGACTGATCTGCTGGTGCGATTATCCGTCGTGCAATGCTGTCCACACTCACACCCAGACTAGCAGAGTTAGGGGTCATGGGCCATGGGTGCTGGACCGACTAGTCGGGTCAGTCGCCATTGATCCGATTGCCCGACAGCCGCGCGCCGACGATTCTACCGTTCAAGACACCGGCCGAGGCGGGCACCGAGCCAGCGTGGCAGATGGAGGCGATGAGCTTGCCGGCACGATCCATATCCCGCACCAGGTCCAGCACCGCTTGGCTGCGGTGTAGCCGCTCGGGGGCATTGCCGCCCGAAATCACGGGGGCGTTCAGGTCCCTCGCCCGGGCGGACTCCACCGGCCCGTCGGCCTCCACCGGCAGCCCGTGTTTGCCCTTGTACCGGGCATCACCGGTACCGGGCAGCACGGCCCCCGCCCGGGCTTCGCGCAGCCGAATCGTCCGGTACCAGAACTCCAGATCGTCGCACAAGTTCTCTGCCATGACCGCTATCTTTCGTAGATCAGTCGCTCCTCGTTCACGCCGAGCTTGATCAGGCTTGCGTTGACCGACTCGACGAACGGGTCTGGTCCGCACACGTAGAAGTACTGGTCAGGATCACCGATGTGACCCTGCAGAAAGGCGGCATCGATGTGCTCCCTGTGCTGCCCCGGGTCCCGCTCGCGGGTGAAGGTGAAGATGCAGGCATCACCCAGATAGTGACGCAGCTCCAACCCGCAGATCAGGTCCTTCGCGGTCTTGTTGCTGAAGAACAGGCGATGGCCCTCGAGCATCCCGTCGGCCGCAAGACGGCGAAGCATCGACAGGAAAGGCGTGACGCCGGCACCGGCCGCGATGAAGACGCCGGGGCCCTGATAACGTATCGTCCCGAAGGC
>JARRNE010000046.1:7738-16582 GCA_037385305.1 Chromatiaceae bacterium
TGAAGCCGTGACGCTCGGGATAGCGCTTTATGATGAGCTCCAGCACCTGGTCCTCCTGGCGGGAGGTTGGCGTGAAGGGGTGGCCCTTACCGTGCCACGCTGGCCGGTCTATGGTCAGCTCGACCCCCTGGCCCGGCTCGAAGGTGAAGCCTTCCGGCTTGGTCAAGACGAAACGCTTGGTGTCGTATGTAACGAACCCGCTCATCAAAACGGTTGCGGAATGCGCCATGGTGCACCTCCAGAGGTCTCTGTGACTGATTGGCGCCGCGGGGCATCTCAGCCACCGCGGACGGAAAGCATTGCTGACCGCGGGTGCTGTGCGCGAGACGAGCGGCCGCGGCTCCGTCATCGAAACGGGCAGGAACCCTGCCCGTGGGCTCAATCGAGCTCCAGCGGGGCACCAGCTCCAATCAGACCCCAATGGCTTCAGTAGCGTTGGGCGTTGCCGCTTCAGAACCGCTGTGGTCTCTGTCCTGCTGATGCACCCGGGCGGGGGGACAGCTTCGTGCGCAGGCTCGCCTGATTCTCATCGGCCTTCTGGTGGTCGCAGGGGTCGTTGGCGGCTATCACTACTATAGGCATGAAACCCTGTATCCGTCCACCGAGGACCCTTGCATCCGCAAGCACAGGGTGCAGGTGACCTCCCAGGTGAGCGGCCCGGCCAAAGACGTGCCAATCAGGGACAACCAGCGAGTCGCGGCGGGGAGCTGCTGTTCAGTATCAATCCCCGCCCGTTGGTCACCGCAAGGGGCTTTTCGCCTGGCTTTCTTCTATCGGCTCGCGGGCAACATCGTCCGCGTGCGGCGCAGAGCGATCCTCTGAATCCTCGGGGAATATTGGCGGCAGTAACGGTGGGCGAGCCGTTCTGAGGTTTTCCCCACCGGGCTGACGGCTACGGGCTGGAGACATCCTGGGGTTGAACAGTGCCCAAAGGCCGCTCAAGTTTAGGGAATGCCCGCTGCCGCTCCAGTCGCTGCCGGGGCGCCATGTTCGGTTGATTCGTCGCCCTTAGGCAAAGTGGAGGGGGACGCTGGGCCCGCGACGGCCCATTAAGCATGCCCGGCCTCAAGACGCTCGCTGTCTCGTTTGGGGTCCTACCACGATCCCGTGAAGGCGCGCGCGGGCGCCCGTGCTCAGACTGTAGAACGTCACTCCGACACGCCATGCGAGCCCGTCGGGCATGCGAACGACCCAGATTACGCGCCCGAGCGTGTACAGCGGCTGGCCGCGATCCGGCAGATCCAGATCGATCACCAGGCGCGCCCCCACTGGAAAGGGCTCGGGGGAGACGAAGCGGACGCCCTGCTCACTCAAGTCCTCAGCAACGACTGTGAGGGGGGTGTTGAACAGGGAGCGGGGGATCGGCGCTACGGTGACCGAACCGTGGAATCGCAGCCGGGCGAACTGGCGTTTCTGCGTTGGATCGACGTCTGTCATGGCGCTTACCTCACTGAGGGGCTCTACTTGGTTCATCGCGGCGTCGCCAGAGCGGATCGTCCTCTCCCGGGCCTTGGTGGGCCAAAGGATGTCTCATTTCAGTGACGAAGCCTACTTCCCGGCACCAATTATAGGTTACCTCTGATGCTATTGGCCGCGGGCTCGACGTGTGCCGCCCTGTCGCCTCGCCTGCTCACGAAACGCCGATGCCCTGGGCTTCGAGTGCCCGCTACGAATGGCATTCGTGCGCATGACCCTTTGTGCGACTTTCCTGGCCTGCTCTTCCCTTGCCACGCGTTTCGCCCACAGGCGCTAAGCGGTGATCGAGGCGTCCATTTCTTCGACGTCCGTGACCTCATCCAGGACCTGGAGTGTACCGCGTGGGCTGATCGGTCCGGCTTTGAACTTGCGGCAAGCCGGCACAGTGTCGATCGCCGGCAGCCCGAGGTGCGCCTCACCAGCCAGGGTCAGCACGTGCAGATTGACCAAAAGGATGACATCTGCGAGGTCCGGCTTATTCCCGTGATCTCGGAACCAGTCGCGACGGCTACGCGCAACCTCCCGCAATTCCTCATCCAATCCCCAGTGTGCCAGCAGCGTCAGGCTCACTTTGGCACCGTAGGCTTCCGCCAGGTCGTCGAGAATCTGGGGATCGCGCACGGCCTCGGCATCGTTCTGCAGACGCACGTTGAAGTTGAGATACGGGATCGGCGTCGCCGCCTAGGGTTGCGCTGCCATCGGAATCACGCTGCTGGTCATGCGTGCCCGGGTGCTTGAGCGTGAGTCGCGATGCAGGCCTCACTCGGGACGGGCGCGTGGCGAGGCATACCGAGATCGGCTCCATCGACACTGTATTCACCGCAGCACTACGAACCTGCGCCGCTCCCCGCTTTCCCTTGGCGAGTGGTCAAGGTAAGCGCGTTGGCGCCCTGCGTCACAGACCCTTGAGCAAGGTCGCCCAAGCCTCCCGCTCCCGTTGGGGGGTGAACAGGTGCCGCCGGGTGGAGCAGGCGCCTTGGAGGCTGTGGTAGTAGCGCTCGTCCGCCTCCGCGCGCAGAAGCATCTCCCGGAGCGCCGCAGCGTCCTCTACGGGGTAGTAGCCAGGGTAATCGGCGCCGAGCAAACCCGTCGATCCGGCGATGCGCGAGGCGACCACAGGCAGACCCGCGACCACTGCCTCGGAGATGACATTGGCGCCGCCCTCCATCCTTGAAGGCAGAACGAGCAGATGCGCTCGTGCGTAGACTTTCCGGAGCCGGTGATGCGGGATCTCACCGTGCCAGCGGTAACGGGGGTTCACCGCCATCTCGTTCTGTGCCGCGGCCGCCCAGTCGGGCGTGTGGGCGGCTCCGTAATGATCGACTTGGAGCCCACTCGCCGCCGGGAGGTCCCTCACCGCAAAGGCGGGGCGCAGGGGGTCCTTTTCGTCCCGAAGGTGTCCTGCGACGCACACCCGAAAGCCCCGTCTCGCCGGGCGGCGCCTCGCGATGGGTTGTGCCGACTGGTAGATGACCCAAACCTTTTGACGGTACTCTACCGGGATGGTGTCGGCGATCATCTCGTGGAGGCCGACTAACCGATGCGCAAGCGCGATGGAGCGCAGAGTGGGCTCGGGATGGCTGTGGATGAAGCGGTAGGCGTCGGTGCCGGTGATCGCGACGACCAGCGGCCGGCCGGGGTAGGACTCCGCAAACCGCAGGATGGCATCAGCGCTGCGCCACGCATGCAGGGCGACCATGAGATCTGCCGGCTCGCCCCCGTAGTCCACTGACACCTCCACGTGGTGCCCGAGTCGGCGCAGTGTAGCGGCCCACCGGCTCGCCGTCGCGCGGTTTCCGGCTCGCGAGCGCGGGGGTGCGGGAGTGATCAAGCGGACCTTCATCTCAGATTCGGCGGGTTGCATGCACTTGTCAGGTTGTTTGTCTCCCTCGAAGGACCCGCCAAATGATTGATCCCACTCCCCAGGAGCTCGCAATCCACATCGATGACGCCCGCGCCCGTACGCTGGCCCTCATCGGGGGCCTCGATGAGGGCCAGCTCCTGGGGCCAAGGCTTCCCGTCGTGAACCCGTTGCGCTGGGAGATCGGCCATGTGGCCTACTTCTACGAGTACTGGGTGCTGCGCCAGCATTTCGGGGAGAGGCCCGAGCGTCCTGATGCGGACAGCCTGTACGACTCCATCAGCATCCCGCACGACGCCCGCTGGGACCTCCCGTTGCCGACCCTTTCCGAGACCCGGGCCTACATGAGCGACGTGCTTCGGCGCGTGAAATCCCGGCTGACGAGCGGTGCGGCGGATGCCGAGCGCGACTACCTCGCTCAGTATGCCCTCCTGCATGAGGACATGCACACGGAGGCCTTCACCTACACCCGGCAGACGCTGGGCTATCCCGCCCCGCCGATTGGGGCTGCATCACAGCCGTCGGCAGGCGGGGCGGCAATCAACGGCGACGCCCGGATCCCAGGCGGCGAATTCCTGCTCGGAGCTTCGCCGGAGGACGGGTTCCGCTTCGACAACGAGAAGGGGGCACATCGCGTGGAGGTCACACCCTTTCGCATCGCACGCACGGCCGTGGGCAACCGGGACTACGCTGCCTTCGTCGAGGACGGCGGCTATCGGCGGCCCGAGCTCTGGGACCCGGAGGGCTGGCGGTGGCGAGCTGCGGCGGGTCTCGCGCAGCCCGTCTATTGGCGGCGGGGTGGAGCAGCCGGCTGGGAGTGGCGGCATTTCGATCGGTGGGCGCCGCTGCCGCTCGATGCCGCCGTCATCCATATTAGCTGGTACGAGGCCAGGGCCTATTGCCGCTGGGCCGGACGCCGTCTGCCTACCGAGGTCGAGTGGGAGGTCGCCGCCGCGGGCGAGCCGACGCCCGACGGCAGCGCGCTCGCGGCTCGCAAGCGCCGCTACCCCTGGGGCGGGGAGCCGCCGGATGCGGGGCGCGCCAATCTCGACGGGTTGGCCCTCGGCACCATCGACGTAGCCGCTATGCCCGGCGGCGACAGCGCCTTTGGGTGCCGCCAGATGATGGGCAACGCCTGGGAGTGGACCGACACCGTCTTCGGCCCCTACCCGGCCTTCGAGCCGGACATGTATCAGGACTACTCGCAACCCCTATTCGGTAGCACGCGGGTGCTGCGGGGCGGCAGCTGGGTGACCCGCGCCCGGCTGATCCGCAACACCTGGCGCAACTACTATGGCCCGGAGCGCAACGACGTCTTCGCGGGGTTTCGCACCTGCGCGCTTGAGGATTGACAGCGTGTTTCGTGTAGCCTGGGCAAAGCGAACGCGTGCCCACCGACGGCAGGCGCTCGCCTGGGCCCCGGCCGACGGCCCTGAAACCACACACAGGGCAAGGTGATGGAGAAGCCCAATACCCCAGTCGTCAAGGAGCTGGTCCTAGTCGGCGGCGGCCACGCCCACGTCGCAGTCCTGCGGCGGTTCGGGATGCGGCCCGTGCCGGGGCTGCGCATCACCCTGGTTACGCGGGATGTTCAGACACCCTACTCGGGGATGCTACCCGGGTACCTGGCGGGCCACTACAGCTTCGACCAGTGCCACATCGACCTCAGACCGCTCGCCCATTTCGCCGGGGCCCGCCTCTACCACGCCGAGGCCCAGGGCGTGGATTTGGCCGAGCGGCGCATCCTGGTTGCGGGACGCCCACCGGTGGCCTATGACCTCCTGTCGATCAATACGGGCTCTCGGCCGCGCTCGGTCGATGTGCCTGGAGCGGCAGAGCATGCAAGTCCGGTGAAGCCCATCGACGAATTCCTCGAGCGATGGGAGGCGCTGATCGCCCGCGTCCTGGCCAGCCGCGGTCCGTTCCGCATCGGGGTGGTAGGCGGCGGAGCGGGCGGGGTCGAGCTCGCACTGGCAACCCAGTATCGGCTGCGGCAGGTGCTGAAAGACCGCGACGATGATCCATGCCGTCTCCGATTCGTCCTGCTCACGGCGGACCGCGAGATCCTGCCGACCCACAACCCGGGCGTGCGCTCCCGCTTTCGCCGGGTTCTGGGCGACCGGGGGGTGGAGGTCCTGACCGACCACCAGGTCATCCGCGTAACCGCGGGGGAGGTTCAGGCCGATAGGCGCGTGCCGGTCGCTGTCGACGCGGCCTTCTGGGTCACCAACGCGTCTGCGCCCGCGTGGCCGGGCGCCGCGGGCCTGGCCGCCACGGATGAGGGGTTCATTCGCGTCGACGCCCATCTGCAGTCTGTCTCCCACCCGGGTGTGTTCGCCGCCGGCGACGTCGCCGCCCTGCTGGACCCGCGGCCAAAGTCCGGCGTCTTCGCGGTCCGCCAGGGGCCCGTGCTCGCCGAGAACCTGCGCCGCGCCGCCCTCGGCCGGGGCCTGGCGCGCTACAGCCCCCAGCGAAGGTTCCTGGGTCTGATCAGCACCGGCAACCGCTATGCCGTCGCCTCGCGCGGGCGCTGGTCGCTGGAGGGGGCCTGGTTGTGGCGGCTCAAGAACTGGATCGACCGTCGCTTCATGGCACGCTTCAACGAGCTGCCGCGGATGCAGACCACAGAGACCGGGCCTAGCTTCGCCGCCGGGCTGGCGGACGCGGAGGCCATCCGCGAGCTCTCGACGCTCGCCATGCGCTGCGGCGGCTGCGGCGCCAAGGTCGGGAGCACGGTGCTCACGCGCGTGATGCAGCGGCTGTCAGCCGGGACACGCGGCGATGTCCTGGTGGGCCTTGATGCACCGGACGACGCGGCCGTCCTTGCGGTGCCGGCGGGCCGGGTGATGGTCCAGAGCGTCGACTATTTTCGCGCCTTCGTGGATGACCCGTATGTCTTCGGCCAGATCGGCGCCAACCATGCTCTCGGGGACCTGTTTGCCATGGGCGCGGAGCCGCAATCGGCGCTGGCCGTTGCGACCGTGCCCTACGCGCGGGAGCGGATCGTCGAGGAGACCCTGCACGACCTGATGAGCGGCGCGTTGGCGGTGCTCGGCCCCACCGGGGCGGTGCTCGCCGGCGGCCATTCGAGCGAAGGGGCGGAGCTCGCCTTCGGCCTCACGGTCAACGGCCTTGCGGATCCCCAGACGATCTGGCGCAAAGGGGGCTTGCAGCCGGGCGACTGCCTGATCCTCACCAAGCCGCTCGGCACCGGGACCCTGTTCGCAGCGGACATGCGGCGGGAGGCCAAGGGGCGCTGGATCGATGAGGCCATCACCTCCATGGTCCTGTCGAGCCAGGAGGCCGCGAAGAGTCTGCAGCGTCATCATGCAACCGCCTGTACCGACGTCACCGGCTTCGGGCTCCTCGGGCACCTGATCGAGATGACGCGGGCCTCAGGCGTCGATGCCGTGCTGGATCTGGCCGCCGTTCCGCTGTTGGAGGGCGCGGCCGAGACGGTCGCCGCCGGCATCTTTTCATCCCTGCAGCCCCAGAACCTCCGCCTGCGCCGCGCGGTGCGAGACCTGGAGCAGTCTGCCCGGCATCCCCACTTTCCGCTCCTCTTTGACCCCCAGACCGCCGGCGGTCTGCTGGCAGGAGTACCCACGAAGCGTGCGGGCGCTTGCGTTGCAGAGCTCCGTCGTCTCGGCTACCCGGCCGCCGCCGTCATTGGACACATCGAGGCGGCCGGCGAAGCCGCCGAGCCCATCCGGATCCGCGCCGAGCTGCTCCCTCGGGCCGAGGAGGCGCGCGCTGCGGCCTGAAGAGCCGTCAATAGAAGCGCCCGGAGTCGATAAGCGTCTTCTTGTTCCACGAGGTGGTGCCGATGCGAAGATCAGCCAGGCCTTAAGGGTAGTCCGGCGCGGACCGAGGCGTTGCGGGCCCGTGCCTGCCCTCGCTCTGCGGACGGGCAAAGGATAGGGCGTTAGGGAAACGCGGGCTGCTATACTTAACACGAGCTAACGAACGTAGAGAAAAGCAGCAATGGCCGACAGGAGCCTGCGAGCAGCACTGCGCGCCCACGGTATCACCGCTACGCCCAGGGAGCTTGCGGCCTTTGTGGCGGAGTCGGTGGAGGCGATGCAGGAGGGCGCCCTGATCCGGGCGGCAGAGGAGCTGCCTGGAGCGGAGCTTGCGCTGCTGCAAAGCGGCGGCTTCGATGTGGATGTAGGACCCTCGCCGGAGGACGACCCCATCGCTCGGGCCGCCGCCGCCTATGCGGCGCTCCTGCAGACGGCCCTCACCATCAAAGAGGTGGCGGCGGCACTGGATCGCAACGAGAGCCGGGTTCGCCAGCGGCTCCTGAAGCGCACCCTCTACGGCATTCGTCAGGGCCGCAGCTGGCGGTTGCCCCTCTTTCAGTTCCAGGTGGGAGAGCGACAGGGCACGCGCGCCGTGCAAGGCGTGGTCCCCGGGATCGAGCAGGTCTTTCCCGCCCTGAGCCCGGAGGTGCACCCGGTGGCGCTCTGGCGCTGGTTCACCTCGCCAAGCACCGAGCTGGTGGCAGACGAGGCGCCCGAGCAGCCCCTGAGCCCGCGCGAGTGGCTTCTTGCCGGTCGCGACCCCGAGGCGGTCGCCAGGCTGGGGTTGGACCTCTGAGCCTTTGCCCAAGTTTCCGAGCCCGCCTCCTGCGGACGTCCTGGCGGAGATCCCACCACAGATCCGCCGCCTCGACAGCGGAACCCGCGTATGGCGGGTCTACTTCCGGGGCGGGGCGCACCCGGGGCGCTGGAATAGCCTTCGGACCTTCGGCCCCACCACGGCCCGCTTCGACCACCAGCTCCCGGACACGGACGGGCAGGCCCGGGAGGAGACCCGCGCCATCCAGTACGCCGCCCTTGACGGTATCACCCCGTTTGCCGAGGTGTTCCAGGACACCCGGGTCATCGACCGCGGCGCACGCTCGCGGTGGCTCGTGGCCTACGAGCTCGCCGCAGAGCTCGAGCTTCTCGATCTCACCGGGACCTACCCGACCCGCGCCGGGGCATCCATGCTCATCAACTGTGGGTCCAGGCCGCGAGCACGGGCCTGGTCACGCGCCTTCTATGACGCCTATCCGGAGATCCAGGGGCTCTATTACGGCTCCTGCATGCACCGGCATCGCCCGAGTCTCGCCCTTTACGAGCGGGCGGCCGGCGCCATTCCGGCACAGCCGGTCTTTCACCGCGCGCTGGCGGACCAGGCCCTGCGCCTGACTCTGCGCAACGCTGCGGCGAAGCTCGGGTACTTCCTGCTGTGAAGGGGGATGCTGCCGCGCCGAAGTGGCCATCCGGCAGCGGCTCCCCTGGGGCGCCTTGGCTGGGCTGCACTGGGAAGCCTCAGCCGTTGAAGCCACGCGGTTGCGGACTTCCGGGGGGCAGGTTAGCGCGGGGGCGCTGAACGAGAGCTGAATTAGTCTTAAGGCCCAAGCTCAAGTTGGCCGACGTCCTGAGCTGTCTCCGAGACGAGTTTCTTAGCCCCCCGTAGGCACCTTACGGATAAAACGGGTTTGGTGCGGGGCTGTCCCC
>JARRNE010000047.1:0-20122 GCA_037385305.1 Chromatiaceae bacterium
TGTCCGCTTTCATTCCGCAAGCACCCCATTCTCGACACACTGTCGCTCCGCCACCCTTGACAGGGCATCACAAAGCGACATACTTCTGTTCACGGTCTTGAGCCTCCTTCCCTTATTCAAATTGTAGGTTTGTGCCTGCGTGGCACACATTGAGGTTAAACCCTCATTAAGAAAAGGACGGTTTTGCCATGGATGGACCCGTAAATATCAAAGTCACTGTCTCTGGCTCCCTGCTGGGGCGGCACTGATGCTTGTACCGCTTGGACAAGCGGTCGATGCGCTCAGTGCCGAGATTTCCGGTCTGCTCTCGTTTGCCGGGCCTGCCCCCTTGCCGCAGGTGTTGATCCTGTCGAATACGCCGCGTCTGGCGGGGATCGGCGGGTTCGTGGGTATGAATGAGGATCCCCAGGCAGAGGTCTACGCCCGCAGACTGGATGCGGAAATTGCTGTACGTGTCTTCGGCAACGACCCGCCCGCACTGGTCAATGCCGAGGAGCAGGCCATCAATGACCTGCTTCGCGCCGACCCGGTGCAGCTGCGTCAGGCCGGAATATTCCGGCTGAAACGGCTGACCGACCGGGAGACTCCGGTGCTGCATCCCTCTGACGGTATATCGGCCCCGTTTGGGCGCGATCTCATTTTTTCTGTGTATTTCGAGCACAAACCTCTGCCCACCGCATCCCAAGGCGTGCTGGGCGCCGTGCCGGCGGATATCACCCAGGTCGAGCTGAGCAATCGGGGCGGGCTGGTCTACGAGAGCGAATTCGACACCGATCCGCTGAGTGATTTCCTTGCACTGGATCGATCCGACGGTACCGGTACCGCCGGCAACTGGGCCTACGACTCGGGTGCGCGGGAGATCACGCAGACGGGCACCACATCCGGCGGAAGCAACGGCATCGCCGCCAACAAGGTCGGCACCTACCTGATCCTTGATCCCTCCGCCGGCGGCGCGGTCAGCAATTTCGTCGTCAATGCCGAGATGCGTTGCGGCGCCACTGGGGGGATCGGCTTTGTCTTCCGCTTCGCGGATATCGACAACTTCGGCTTCGTCGTCTTGGAAAGCCCCGCCAATGTCCGGGTGCTAGGCAAGCGCATCGCGGGCAGCGGATCCCTTCTCGCAAGCGGCGGGCAAGACCCATCCCAAGGATTTTCCCCTGACACCTGGTTCCGCCTGCGACTGCTGGCCGACGGTGACCGCTTCGAGCTGGCCGTGGACGAACAGATCGTGCTTTCCGGCCGCGACCCGGCGCTCACCGGTTCCGGATCGGTGGGCTTTTTCTGCCGCAGGGCCGACACGGCCCGCTTCCGGCATTTCCGGCTTTCGAGCCTCTGACCAAAGGACAATCCCATGGCAGAAACCTTCGTAAGTTCCAGCCTGATCCTCCCGGGGACCTATATCAGGGTCAACTCGGAGGGGCTCATCGGCGTCCGGGGCATCTCGGTCGGCAATATCGGCATCGTCGGCGAAACCGTGGCCGGCGCGGCCGGCACCACCCGGACCCTGTCCACCGCGTCGGAGGCGGAAGAGTTGTTTGGCGCGCCGGCGGTCCATGCCAGCGGTGGCGGCAGCCTGAACCTGACCGCACAGATCGGCGAGCTTTATCGCAACGGCGCGCGCACCGTCTATGCCCGCGGGGTGAGCGACGCATCCGACCAGACAGCGCTGACGGCGGCCTTCAATGAGGTCATCAAGGAGAACGTGCAGATCCTCGTGGCCCCTGAGCTGACCACCACGGCGGCGCTTGCGGTGATCCCGCCGGTGGTCGAGTCGGCGGAGAGCAACAACCAGGACCTGATCTGCGTGATCGGGTCGGACGGCGCGGATGCGGACGCGAACCAGACGCAGGCGGAATCCGTTGCCGCAAACGACCGGCTTATCTTTGCCGCGCCGGGTTATTTCGTGTTCAACCCGGCGACGCCCGACACGCCGGCCGCCCTGCCGGGCACCTATGTCGCCGGGCCCGTGGCCGCGCTGATCTCGTCGCTGGCACCGCATATCAGCCCCACCAACAAGGTGCTGGTGGGCGAGGGCGAACTCACGCAACGGTTCTCCTACGGCGAGCGGGTCGACCTGGTGGCCGGCAGCAGCGCGTCGGGAAGCGAGCGCCCGTCGCTGCTGATCCTCGAAAACCGCAGGGGCACCCGCGTCGTGCGCGGGCTGACCACCGACGACGGCGGCTTCAGCCAGATCACCACCCGGCGGATCGTGGATTTCGCCAAGGCCGGGACACGACAAGTGTCGAACGCCTTTATCGGGCGGCTCAACAACGAAAGGGTCCGCGCCGCGCTCTACGCCGCGCTCGACGGGTTCCTGACAACCATGCTGGTGGACGAACAGCTGACCGACTACCGGCTGGAGGTCACCGCCACCCGTCAGGACGAAATCAACGGCCGCGCCATCGTCAACATGCTGCTGCAACCGACTTTCAGCATCGACTTTGTCGCCGTGACCATCACGCTGCAATAAGGGGACGGGCTTGCAATGAATACCGATGTCTATACAGGAGCGGACGGGGCGATCCTGCTTTCCGCACCGCAAACAACGGCGGGAGAAGCCGCGCAAGAGGTGCTGGACCAACACGAGCTGACCGCCGTGGGCCGCGTGCAGGATGTGCGCGTGGAAGTCACCAGCGAAGTGCGCGCCTATCACGAGATAGGCCAGCGATATGCCAGCCAGCTGCGGGAGGGCAATGTCAATGTGCGCGGCACCCTCGGCCGCGCCTACGTCAACGGCGCGCTGATCGGGCTGATGCTGGGCGAAGCGCGGGGCGGACGCCCGGGCGGCAACTGGGTACAGCCGGCGATCAACATCACCGTGCGGCTGGCCAGTCAGACGAGCGGATCGATCAACACGCTCACCCTGCACCACGTAAAACTCGACTCCTGGGTCTACAACCTGCCCGAGGACGAGTTCGTCATGGAAAAAGTGGGCTTTCAGGCGCTTTACGTGACGGTCGCGGAGGAGTGAGGTGATCTCCGCCGAAGACCTGATTGCCGGAGCCGCGGCGAAACATGCCGTGGAAATCCCCGAAGCGCTGTTGCCCGATGCGCAGGATCGCCGTGTCCTGCTGCGCCCACTGACGGTGCGTGATTTGCGCCTGATCGCCAAGGCGGTGCGGGACAACGACGATCTGAGCGGTGCGCTGATGGTGCGTCAGGCGCTGGTGGATCCAGCGCTTTCACTCGAGCAGATCGGCGCGTTGCCCGCGGGGCTATTGCAGTTCCTGTTGAATGAGGTCAACCGCATCAGCGGCATCACCGCCACCGAGGCAGAGATTGTGGACGCGCTGGAAGACCCGCTGGTGCAGGCCTCGCTGCTGCTGTCTCGCGAGCTCGGCTGGACGCCGGAGGAGATTGGACGCCTGACGATGGGCGAGACGATGCTGCATGTGGCCGCCCTTCGCGGGCGCGGGGGCTGATCCATGCCCAAGGGTCCGGACAGGGCACGGGCCGAGGTCCAGATGGCGCTGGCGTTGGTCCGCCGTTTGTCGCGGCCCGCGAATGGGTTGCTTGAAGTGCTGCAGGCGACCGAGGCGTGGTTGACCCGCCCGTGCGCCATCGACAGCCTGATCGACCCGCCGCAGCCGGCGCAGGCGCTGGCACAGCTGCTCACCCCGGGCGGCAGTACCGGCGCGCCCCCCCGCCGTGCCCGGGCGATCTCGCCCGAGCCGGTATTGCGCACGTTGTCGAAACCGGCTTCACTGAATGCAGCCAGTCGCACTCCGGACGGTTCGCGGGAGGCAGCGACAGCTTCCGGCAGCAGGCTGAAGCAAGCGCCGGCCCTCGACCTGCGGCCCGCCGCCGACGCCAAAGCCGAGAACAAGCAGGTGAACGAGCAGCCTGCCCGGAACACGGCTGGCAGGCGCGGTTCGGACTCGGAGCACAAACCGGCCAGCCTACGCGACATCGCCGAGATGCGGCGCGCCCAGAAGCGCGTACCCGAACCGTCGCACCCCTTGCCGATCCCCGCGCTGTCCAATAATACGTCGGGCCTTCCGCGGGCCGCGAAATCCAAGCATCCCGGCGACACGCCGTCACCCGAATCGTCCAGCGGATCGACCCACGCGCTGGTCACTTTGGCCAAACAGCGCGCGCGGGCCGGCCTGACCCTGCCGGTGCGAAACACGCCGCAAGCCGCCGCATCCGAGCTGCCCGCCAGCGCGGCACAGTCCGCAGGGCTCCCGGCGCCCCACAAGACGCCGCAACCGCCGGCTTCATCAGCCGCACTGGAGCGCCCGGCGCATATGGCGCCCGCCGCGGTGAACCGAGCGGAAGCGCCGGCGCCGTCCGCGCGCCAATCGGTCGATCCGGACCTGTCGCCGATGCCGGAAGTGCAACGCGATGAGCATCCGGCGGCTCGGCCCGGACCGCGCCGGCCCGAGCCCGACAACCGGCAAAGGCTTTCCGATGCGGCGTGGCGCAACGGGGTTGAACCGCAATGACCGTGACGCCGATGCTCGGAGACTGGGAAATCCCCCGCATCTCGCTGATGCGCACGCAGGAGCGCCGCAAGCTGCAGGAGCACCAGATCCCGGGCCGCCTGGGCAATCTGTTTCAGGATCTCGGCGCCGAGGCGGCGGAGATCCAGATCGCCGGATCGGTGTTCCAGGAGGAGGAGCGCAGCGGCTTCCTGGAGGCCGCACGCCAGCGCTTTGGCGATGCGCAACCGATGACTTTTGTGGCCGACATCATCGAAGCCACCGAGATCCAGTTCGTCCTGATCGAAAGCCTGGTGGTAGAGCAACATGCCACCCGGCCCGGCGAGCTGGCCTATCGCATGGTGCTGCGGGAAAGCCCGCCGCCACCGCCGCCCGAGGATCCCTTCGGCGCGCTCGACAGCGACCTGCTGGATCAGGCGGCGGGATTTGTCGACGGCGTGACCGATGCGCTCGATGCCGTGGCCGCGCTGGGCGACATTCCCGACTTCACCGATCCATCCTCGCTGGTGGGGGGTGCCACGGACGAAGCCGGCGCGCTGATCGACGGGCTGGGCAGTATTGGTCCCGCGGTGCAATCCCTGTTCGGGAGCGGCTGAGATGGCGAACCTGTTGGCACAGCTCGATGCCGGGACCGACAGCGCGTCGTTTGGCGCCTCCCTCGACGGCGAGATCGGTAAGCTGGTGGAGATCGGCCGGCTTGCCGTGAAGCTCAAGGACAATCCCGACGGCCTGACGGATTTCATCGCCGCGCTGGCGGCCCTGGCCGCTCCGGCCCTGGCCGATGGCGGCGATGTCCGGATCGGGCTTGGCCAGGCGCGTGCCGCGATCCCGCGGATTACCGGCGGCGCGGCCCCGGATGCGCTCGCGGACCTGTCGCGCTTTGCCACTCTGGTCACCGACCAACTGGTGCCCCTGTTGGGCCGGACGCTGAAAGCGGCGCAGGCCATCGAAGATATCGCCAAGGCCCGATTCACCTGTCCAGAGACGGAGCCCGACCCGCTGATTCCAGCGGGATCGGAGCCACCCCCGCCGTCCGGTGCCTCACGCGCCGCGGTCGCGCTGGAGCGCGCCACGGACCTGTCGGCCCGCGTCGACCAGCTGCCCGATCCGCTGACCCCCGCCGCGCTGATCGACTTCATTGCCGCGGTGACGCTCGATCCCGCGCGCGCCGACTTCCTGCCCATCGCGGTGCCCTTGCTGGACGACTTGTTGATGCCGGTGCAAACGCTGGGGCGCTGGTCGCTGGCCAGTCCGGCGGATATCGGCAGCGAGCTCGCCGCTACCCTGACCACCTTGCGCGACCGGCTGCAGACCGCAACGACCGGGACGATAGACTCCCGCAGTGCCGCGGCGCCGGCCTTGCAGACCCCGTTGCGCGTCACCGATTTGGCGAGCTTCGCCAGCGATTACGACACCGCGGCGACCGCCATGGCCGCGGCGCTGGAAGCGAACGACCCGAGCACCGCCGCCGCCCATGCCGCCACGCTCGACGGCCATATCGCCACCTTCGAGGGCATCTGCGCCCTGCAGGAGGCCGATTTCACGCCGCTTGTCGCGAACGCGGCCGCCAGTCTGACCGGCATGCCCGCCGCCGTACACGACCGCTTGCTGCACCTCGCGGCCCAGCTCGAACCCGTTGACCCCGGCACCTTTTTCCGTGCCTTCGACACGCCCACCATTGCCGATTCCGCCGCCCGACAATCGCTGAGCGAGCAGCTCGAACCCCTGGTGCAGTTCATGGAGGACCTGGGCGAAAAGCTCGACCTGTCCGCCATTGAAGGCGGCGTCGGCACGGTCGCCACCGAGGCGCAATCCATCGCCGATGAAATCAGCGCTGCCCTGGCCACCGTGGCACAGGAAACCCGCGCCGCCTTTGCCGAGGTGGAGACGGCGGTGGCGGGCCTGCCGCTGGACGATCTCGCCACCGAGGTCCGCAATGGCATCACCCAGATCGGCAACAGCATCGAGCAGGAAATCCAGCGCGCCTTCGCACCTCTGCACGACGCGCTGGCCGACGCGATCCAGGCCATCTCGGACGCCATCGGCACGCTCGATCCTCAGGCTATCTCCGACGCGGTCACCACTGCCGTGGCCCAGATCAGCTCGATCCTGCAAGACCCCAACGTGGTTGCCGCCGCGGACGAAATCCGCTCGGCCCTGGATCAGGCGGCACAGTCCGCGGGCAGCCTCTCCTTCGCTCCGGTGACCGATGAGGTCATCGCGCTGATCGAGCAGATGGAGGCCGGGCTGCGGGCACTGGATGACACCGAGCTCAACGACGCGCTGATCGGTCTGCTGAACACCGCGCTGGCGGTGCTGCCCCCCGATCTGCGCCCGGTTACCCAGCCGCTGATCGACGATCTCGGCGTGAAGATCGAACAGGGCCCCGTGGAGCTGCTGGAAGAAATCCGGGAAAAGCCGCAGCAGGTGGTGGACCGAATCCGCGCTTTCGATCCGGGTGCGATCGTGTCCGAGAAACTGGGCGTCCCCTTCGCCGAGGCCCGCGATGCGCTGGAGACGGTGCAACCCGACGCGCTGCTGGAGCCGCTGGACGCGGCACTGGCCGCCGAAAAGGTGCGTCTCAAGGACATCGCCGCGCCGTCGCGTGTGCTGGCGCCGGTAAGCGATGCCTTCGACGCGCTATTGACGGAGTTCGATCAGCTCTCTCCCGACGCGTTGCTGGCCCCTATCGAGGCCGCGATCGAACGGGCGAGTCAGGAGGTGATCGAGGCCGCGCCCATCGACGAGATATTCGACCAGATCGATGCGGTTTTCGACACCATCCAGGCGGTGCTGGACACGGTGAACGCGATACAGGAGGCGCTGGCCAAGACCGCGGCCGCTCTCACGTCCCTGCAGGACCCGGATGCGGCGATCGACGCTTGGCGGGACGCGGCGCTGGCCAAGATCGACACGCTGCCGAACGCGGCCGCGCTGGATGCGCTGCTGAGCGAGATCGCGGCAGCCATAGACGCCGCCCGCGGGGCGGACCTGTTGTCGCATTACGACAGCGCTGTCTCGGCACTGATGACGGATCTCGACGGGTTGAATCCCGAGGCCGCCCTGGCGCGCATGGTTGCCCTGCGCCAGCGCCTGTTGCCGCTGATGCGCGCCCTGCCCGCCGGGCCCGAGCGTAGCGCCATCGAAGGCGTGCTGGACCGCTTCGACCCACTCGACCCGACACATACCGGCGGGCTGCGCGGGGCCGCGGTCCTGTATCGAGCGCTTCGCGATGCCCGCGCGGCGCTCGACACCCTGGCCACGGGTTTCGCCGACGCTCTGCACGGGCCGGACGGACTGCTGACCGACCTGCGCAACGGCGTCGCAGACGCCAGCCTGCTGCGCGGGGCGGTGGCGGCGGAGATCGAAAAAGCGCTGCTGCCCGTCCGCTATCTGATCGCCCAGCTGGGTGCCGCCGCGGTGCCGGTGGGGGCCGTTGCCGACGGCTTTGCCGATCTCTCGACCCGTCTCACCGGCGCGGTCGGCAACATCCTCACCGGACCCGCCTCGCTGCAGTCGATCACCGATGCGGTCCAACAGGTCGTGGATACCATCCGCAATATCGACCTCGCCTTCCTTCGCGAGTCGCTGGAAGGCGTATTCCAGTCCGTTCGGGCCGAGATCGAGGCCGCCGGCCCCGGCCCGCTGATGGTCACCCTGGACCGCGAATTCGGCGACGTCATCGACGCACTCGACCTCTCGCTGATCCTGCCGCAGGCGGAGATCGACGCGTTGGATCAATCCGTGGCCAACGCGATTACGGCACTGCAAGGCTTCGACCCGGCCGCGCTGATCGGCGACGCGGTGCGGCAATCCTACCAGGACGACGTGCTGCCGCTGGTGGAAACACTCGACATCACACCGGTATTCGACGCGCTGATCGAAGCCCTGCGCGGACTGGAGGAACAGTTGGAACAGGAAATGGGGCGTATCAACACCGCTTATGCCGCGCTGCTGGCGGCCCGTCCCGGCGGCGGATCTGGCGACAGTGAAAGCGCCAGGTTGGGATAGGAGCAGGCCATGGCACTTGGAACCGCGCTCCTTCAACCCTATGCCCTCAGCCGGGACACGGCCGACCCGATGCAGGGACTGGCCGAGGATGTCGCCCGGCTGATCGCGATTTTTGCCGAGGATACGCTCGCCAACGGCCCGCTGGCGGCAGAGGCGCAGGCGGCAGCCGAAGAGGTCGGCCAGACCATCGTCGCATGGTTCACCGCCACCGGCGGCAGCGGCCAGACCCGGCAAGCCAGGGCATTGGCAAGGCTCAACGCGCGTTTCATGCCGATCCGGCGCGAGCTGGAATTCCTCAAATCGCTGGTCGAGGACGATCTGGGCTTCGGTCCCGATTTCCTCGCCGGGCGCATCAGCGAATACATCACCGTTCTGCGCCGCCGGCTGACCGAGCTGCCCGCCCCCAGTGACCCGGATGCACGCCGCCGGATCAATCTCGCCCGGGTGACATTGGCCCGGCTGGGACTGCGTACTGAATTGCTGGTGCCGCCGGGGCTGGACGTGGAGCCCATGGCGCGGGCGCTGCACCGGCTGTTGCGCTCCTCCGGCATACAGGACGCCCTGCGCGAGGCCGGCTGCGCGCTCGACGGCATCGGGGCTGTGCTGAACGCGGCGGTCGCGGCGGGCGAAGCCGTTGCCACCACTCCGCAACCGGTGGGCGCGGGTGTCGTCACTCTACAGGACGCCGCGGAATACTCCTATTTCGCGAGCTTCGTGCTGCAGGACGAGGACTTGCCGTTGGTAGGGCTGTCGGAGCTCGACACGCCGGAGACCTTCCTGACCCCCTTCCGCGACTCCAGCCATCCGGTGATCGACGCGATCCGGCGGGAGATGGCGGATACCGAACGCGGCCCGCTCGGCGCCTTCACCGGCGGCGAGCCGGACCGCGAGCCGCTGCTCACGGTGCTGGCCGCACTCAACCGTATCATTCAGAGCCGCCCGATCCTCGATCTCGGCGAGCAGACGCTGATCGCCGAGGACAACCTGCCCGAAGCGATCAAAGAGCTGCGCTCGGATTACCGCGACGATCAGGATCTGTTTCTGTATAACCGCCGCGTGGTCGAACATGTCTTCGGCGGACGCGTGCAGGCGCTCGACCGGGACAGCACACGCGGATTCGGTCGCGTGGTCGCCGGCATTTTCAAATGGCCACACCACCAGGTCTTCGTCACCGGCGACCGCAAGTTCGTGATGTGCGACGACATGCCGATGCATGCGGGCACGGATGTGAAATGGTTCCAGGCGCCCATATTCGCGGGCTACATCCGTCACGGGATGTGGTTCTCTTTCGACCATGCCTCGCCGGAGTTTTGCGAGACCTGGACGCAGGTCTGGTGTCTTCTTGCCGAGGCCGGCAAGGCGATCTGGCACACGATTGCGACCCAGCCCGGGCACGAGGCGCAGAACGCCACCGTCAGTGCCATCGAATACGCCGATCTGGTGCAGCAAGTGCTGTTCGGCAAACCGCTGTCCGGGTATTTTCTCGAAGGCAATCCGCACCTGCGCCGCTGGGGCAAGTCGCTGGACAGCTTCGTCGGGCTGAAGGGCATCGCGACCTTCTTCTCCAGCTTCCAGAACCTGCAGGAAGACGCACCCAGCGAAAAGTTCCGCCACTACATCACGGTGCTGCTGGGCGACATCATCCGCACCCTGGGTCCGATTCAGACCTCGAATGCGCTGCGCGACTTCATGGTGGGCTTCGTGGTGCTGCTTAACTTCGGCGGTCCCCGCGACGGCCCGTCCACCCTGCCGGACGATCCCGCACGAAATCACCAGAAACAGGCGCCCGTCGTGGCGGTCTCGGAGACACTGTTTGCGATGCTGCTGATATCGCTGTTTCCGCGGGACAACTACTCGATCATGCTGTTCGACCCGGGTCGCGACGATGCCAAGGATCAGAAGATCAACGCCTTCCTCGTCCACTGGCTCGCCGGTGCGACCGGGATGGGACTGCTTGCCGGGCTGACGGGCTCACTGGTGGCGCAGATCATCGCCTGGGCCGAGGATTTCAAGCGCTTTTTCACCACCGGCGGTATCTCCGCGGCCAGGACCTTCGGGCTCTATTGGTTGTACCTTTACCTGTTTCGGGAAAACGCCACCGATGGCGGGCACTACCGCCCGGGCGGCGGCACATTCCGGGGCTATCCGAACCGAGAGACCTCGCCCTATATGCTGCCCTACCCGGCCGGAGTGGCGCGTTACTGCGGCCAGGCCAACCTGGGCCTGTTCAGCCACAACAACATCGCCAATTCGGATTTCGACAACCCCGCGAACAACGCGGTGCAGCAGGCCTACGCCTACGACTTCGATCACGATTTCCGGGAGCCTGTCGCCTGCAGCCGCGCCGGCGTTGTCTGGGACTTTCGCGAAGGCATGGGCGACAGCACCACGGGGCCCTGGAATTTCCTCACCATCCGCCACGACACGATCGACAACGAGCATGACGACTTCGGCAACGGGCCGGTGCAGACCTACTCGGTGTACGGTCATCTGTCCGAGAACGGCGTGACCAACGCGCCCCGGTTCGCTGGCACGTCGCCGACACGGGAACGTACCAATCCCGGCATGGGCACGACGGTCTCCCAGGGCGATCTGATCGCGCTGGCGGGCGATACCGGCACCAGCTTCCACAATCATCTGCACATGCATGTGCTGCCCGACGACGGCAGCGGCAATCCCTCCACCGTGTTCGCCATTCCCTATGTCTTCCGCGACATGCGCGAGGGCGTGCTGCCGGCCGACAGTCCGCTCAACGACGGCAATCCGAAAAGTATCACCTGGTACAGATCGAGGAACGGCTGATGGTATTCGGGCTGCTTGACCGAGATGCAGAGACGACCCCGGGCCTGACCGCGCCCGGGATCGCCCTGTCCTTCGGCGGAGGCGGCGGACTTGGCGCCCTCGCCCCCGATGTCGGGCCTTTCGGCGGCGGCCCGGGACTGGAGACGGGCGTGCTGTCGCTGGAGCTGACGCGCGGCTTTGCGCCTTTCGTGGATTGGGCCGAGGTGCATCTGCAACCGCCGCCCGGTGCTGACCCCCTGCCGCAGTTGGGCGAAGCGGGTAGCCTCGGCGTGTCGCTCGGCGACCGTTCCGTCACCTTCCCCTGCACGCTGGACAGCCTCGAGCACCATTCCGACGGCAGCGTGCGTCTCGGCCTCGGCAACGGCGCGCGACTCTTGGCGCAGGCCCGGGTCTCCACCGCTTATGCCGATACCGCCACCGGCGACATCATTGCCGCCCTGTGCGCCGAAGCGGGGGTGGACACCACCGCCGGCGGCGGCCCGAGCCTGCCGCGCTACTTCGCCGACGGCGGCGTCTCGGTACTCGACCATATCGCCCGGCTCGCCGCGTCGATGGGTCGCCTCGCGCGGTTTTCGGACCAGGGGCGGCTGGAGCTGATCGACGACGCTAGCGCCGGCGAGGAGATCCCGGTCGCCGCCGGTGATGCCATTCTGTCGTCGCGCCTGACCGAACGCAGGCCCGCGGGCGCGATACGCGTCACCGGTGCGGGAGCCAATGAATGGCACTGGCTGCGCAAGGACGCCAGCCCCAACCAGGCAAGCGGCGGCGCCGCGCCACCGCTGCGCGACAGCACCGCCCCATGGCTGCGCTCCGCTGACGCCATAGAAAGCTTCGCCCAGGCCCGCGGACGCGCTTCGGGCCGCGATTCCGCGCCGGGGGAGATGCTGCTCGCGGCCTATCCCGACGCGCAGCCGGGTGTGATTCTCGCGCTCAGCGGCACCGCTCGGGACGGCCCGTGGCGGATCCTGTCCTCGACCGTCTGTATCAACTCCCGGAGCGGGTTTTCCAACCATGTCACGCTCGCACGCGCCGATGCGGATGCGGGTGCGCTCGGCCTTCTGGGAGGGCTGCTATGACCGCCGACGTCTATCAGGACCTGCGCCGCATCAGTCGCGAGGAGATGCGTGGCTTGAGGATGCCCGAGCTCGCCATCGTGCAGGAGATCCACCCGCATGCCGGTGCGTCGGATACGGACAACTACGCCTGTACCGTGCGCCTGCGCGACAGCGCCGCGGTTCTGCAACGAGTACCGCTGATGACCCTGCGCAAGGGCCTGGTCTCGATTCCGGATGTCGGCGATCTGGTAATCGTGCATTATCTCGGCGCTTCGGCCAACGCGCCGGTGATTCTCGGCTCTCTCTACAACGACGAGGACCGACCGCCCGAAAATGCCGCGGGCGACTTCCGCTTGCGCCTGCCTGCGGACGCCGGCGACGGCGAGGGAGTGGACGTGCATGTGACGTCCGCCGAGACCGCTTCGACCACCCTCAAGCTGGGCTCCTCGCTGGAGCTGAAGCTCCAGGACGACGACCCGGTTGTCTCCATCGACGTGGGCGGCGGACAGGCGCAGCTGGTCATCGACAGCGACGGCACCCTCACCCTGAAATCGAACAAGGCCGTGGTGCTCGACAGCACCGAAGTCACCCTGAAAGGCGCCAGCATCTCGGTCGAGGCGCAGGGGGAGCTGACGCTCAAGGGCGCGGTGATCAATCTGAACTGAGGGACGCGGGCGATGGCAAAGCCGGCGGCAAAACAGGGCGACATGATCATGGCGACGGATATCCATATCGTGCTGATCCCGAGCCCGGGCGGACCGATACCCACACCGCTGCCGCACCCTTTCACGGGCCAGCTGGACGGGCAGCTCAGCGCGGATGTCAAGATCGAGGGCAAAGCGGCGGCCACACAGGGCTCCACTGCCACCACCAGCCCCGCGCATATCCCGCAGGGCGGCCCGTTTCAGAGTCCGCCCAAGAACCGGGGCGAGATCCTGCTGGGCTCGGCCACGGTCAAGGTCAACGGCAAGCCGCTGGCACGGATGGGCGACACCGCGCTCACCTGCAACGACCCTGCGGATTTACCCAATGGCTCGGTGATCGCGGTCGGCACGGTCCTGGTGGGAGGCTAGGCGATGGAGATTCAGGCCAATCTCGGCAGGGACATCGAGCTGGAGCTGCTCGACAACCGGCTCCTGCGCGTGTACCAGGCCGCCGCGACCGCCACCCGCGCCGTCGAAGGCGGGCGCGGCCTGACGATTCGCGATTTCAAGACATTGCAGGGGCGCGACAACCTGGGGCAGGCGCTCCTCATGCGGCTGCTGACCCCGCAGGGCGAGCTGAGCCCGTTGGGCCACCCGTCTTACGGTTCGCGGCTTCATGAGATCATCGGCGCGCGCAACACCGAGACCATCCGCAACCTCGCCAAGCTGCACGTGCTGGCCTCGCTCGATGCCGAGCGGCGAATCGACAAGGTGAACGCCGTAGAGGTCACGCCGCACCCCTCCCTGCGCGACACCATCCGAATCGCTATCGAGGTGCTGCCCATCGGCGCGGACGTGCCCTTGGCCATCTCCTTCACCCTGGAACTTGGCACAGGAGGACAAGGATGAGTTTCCGCCGACGCAACTATCCGGAAGTCCTTGAAACCATGCTCACCGGACTGTCGGGCGGCATCTCCGCCGAAGCGCATCCCTATCCGCCTCCCGGCGACGGCAGCCAAAGCATGCTCGATTCCCCGCCCGCGCGGCGTCTAATCTCCGTCCATGGCGCGCGCAACGGGCAATCGCACCGGTTCCGGGCCGGCACGGATGAGGAGTTGTCCGCTGGGCAGCGTCACCCGCACGCTGGTCGAATCCATCGCCCGGGAAACCGCCCGCGTGCATGCCGAGATGGAAGGCGTCTACCGCGCCGGCTTTCTCGACACCGCCACCGGGCGGGCGCTCGACAATGTGGTGGCGCTGCTGGGCGTGACCCGCGTTCCCGGTGGCCGGGCCCGCACCGAGCTGCGCTTCCAGCGCGATGCCGCCGCTACCGGGTCTATCAGCATTCCGCAAGGCACCCGCGTGATCGACGCCGAGGTCACGGTGGAATACGAAACCGTCGAACCGGTAACCATGACTCCGGCGCAGCGCCACATCTCTGTCGAGGCGCGCGATGTGGAGCCGGGCAATTCTCCGATCGGCGTGGATGTGTTGACCATCCTGCCGGTGCCCATCGCCGGAATCGCCTCGGTAACCAACCCCGCCCCGGCGGCGCGCGGCGGCGCGCCGGAAACCGACGCCGAGCTGCGAAACCGGGCGCGCGCCTTCCTGCAAGGCTCCGAACGGGGCACTCTGGGGGCCCTGCGCGCGGCGCTGGCACGCCAGGGACTGCAAGGCGAGATCGAGGAGCCCGCGGACCGTCCCGGTGTCGTCGTGGTGCGTCCGGTGGCCGATGCACTCTCGCCCGAACGCCATGCGCAGCTGTTGCGAGCGCTGGTTGAGGCCCGACCCGCCGGCGTTGTGCTCGAGCTCGCCGGAACGCAGGCACCCGTGGGGGTCGAGCTGTCCCTGCGGCTCAGCACAAGGCCCGGGCTGGCGGAGGCGGATCGCCGCGCCGCCCATGCGGCGGTGCGCACAGCGATCTCGGACTACTTCGCCGCCTTGCCGGTGAAGGACAACGCCTCGACGAACCGCATTGTCGGCGATGTGCTGGCCGTGACCGGGGTGGAAGACGTGAGCCTGCTGTCGGCCAATCTCCTGCTCACTACCGGGGCGGAGGACCGGCTGGACGCCGCGGGCGGCGTGATCGACCTGGCAGGCGTCGCAACGGCGCTTGCGGACGTGTCGATTTCCGACCCTTTACTGCCCACGCGTATCGACTTCGCGGTGTCCTTCCCCGTCGGCGAAACCGTACCGGATGCCAACCTGATCACCGCCGCGCTGGATACCGCGTTCTCCTATCTCACCGGGCGCGCCGCCAATGGCGGGACAGAGGCGCAACGCACGCTGTCCTTCGGCAAGCTGCTGCACGTGCTGCCCCCGCCCCTGGGCGATGGCGCCACGCTAGCCGCCTTCGACGCGGCCTCCCCACAGCCGGCACTGCCCGTTGACGCGGGTAGCTATGCCGTCAGCCTGTTCCTGGAACAGGCCAACGGGCTCACACGCGTGCTGTCGGCCGCTGCGGACGCCTATGTTCTGGACCCGGGCGAACGCCTGTCGCTCGGAGCGGTTTCGGTCGAGGCGGAGGACTGATTGATGGCCGCCGAAGACGCCATCCGGGAGCTGCTTCCCTCGCTCTGGCGGCCCGAGCCGGATGCGACCGGTCTATTGCCCGACCTGATCAAGGCGAGCGGAACCGGCCTCAGCCTCGCCCGGGTGGACGGCGGCAACACCATGCAGGCGCATTGGTCACGCTTTGCCGACTATGCGCCGATCTCGGCCTTTGTCTCCGCCTTGCGGCGCGAGGCCGGCCTGCCCGTATTGCTGCCCGCCGATCCCGAGGTGGAAAGCCACCCTTATCTCGACGATCTGGCCCGGTTGGCGGGGCTCCTGGGCCTCGCGCCCTATACCGATCCCGCCTCCGCGCGCGAAACGGTCGAGCAGTTCCGGCGGCGGGTCCTGGGGACGGTGGCGCTGTGGCGCAATGGCGTTTCGACCCGGGCGGCGATCCTGCGGGCGTCGCGGCTGGCGCTTTCGGGAACGGCCGAGCGCGCTGTAGCAGTCGAGGAATTCGCTCCTGCCGCGCGCCAGGTTTTCCCCGCCACGTCGCGCGGCTCGCCACAAGGGCTCGTCGGCCCCCTGATGCGCTGGCAAGTCGAGTCACGCTCGCTCGCCCCGGTCCCGCCGGAAATCCATATCGAGGGAGCCACCCCCGAAGCGGGCCTGATCGACGCCACCGAGAGCCCGCTGATCGAGCGTTTCGACCCCGCCAACGGCACGGGTATCGGCATCCTCGATGACGGCCTGCTGGCGCCAGGCCAGGTGCTGGCCCTGCGGCCCACCTATTCCAGCTGGCTGGGCGGCGATGCCGGACTGCGCACGGCAAGCTCACTGCCCGGAGATGGCCCCGCCAACCCGACCGCGCCCGGCCCCTGGTCCGCATCCGCGGGCGCACCCGCGGGTCGCGTCACGGCGCTGGCGACCGGCGCGGACGGCGCGCTCTGGGCCGCGGTGGATGATGCCGGCGACGGACAGATCTGGCAGCTGGGCAGCGCCGGCTGGGGGCAGGTTTTCGCTGGACTGCCGGCGCCGCGGTGCCTGCTGCCCGACGGCAATGAGCTGCTGGTCGGCCATGACAACGGCCTCGCCCGGATTGCGCTGTTCGCCGCGCCCCCGACGCTGCTGCCCGACCCCGGCACCGCCATCGGCCCGGCGGTGAGCGCGCTGGCCCGCGCCGCCGACGGAACCATCTGGGCCGCCACCGCCACGGGCGCGGCCACGCTTGGCCCAAGCGACGCGCTCACCGCCACCGGCCCGGGCATACGACCCCAGACCGAAACGCCGCTGAACGCCCTGCTGGCCGAGCCGGACGGGCTGGTCACCCTGGGGGGTGCCGCCGGGCTGTTCCGCTTCGACCCCGCGGCGGACACATGGCACGTCTATCGCGGCGACAGTCTTGACGAGACCACGCCCGACTGGCTGCCATGGGACCCGGACGGCGACCCGCTGCCGGCCCATGCGGATGTCTTCCTGCCAGCTGTCAGCGCGCTTCTGCGCGGACCGGACATGCTGCTATGGATCGGCACCGACAACGGGCTCGCCGCCTGGGGGGCGCATCCGATCCGCAACACCTACGCCACCCGGCTGCGCGCTTTCCCTGGCCTTGGCACCGACGCCGTGCACACGCTCGTCTTGGACGAACGCGGGCGCATCTGGGCCGGAACCGAGCGTGGGGTACTGGTCCATGACGGGCTCGACTGGTTCGAGGAAGCCACGACGCTTACCCGCCTGCCGCGCCTCGCAGCCGAGGATCCGGGCAGTGGCTGGCGCTTCGACCGCAGCCTGGGAGCATGGCAGTTTGCCGATGCCAGCGGCGCCGGCTTTGCCGCGCAAAACCCCGCCATTGTCACCACCGACAATGCGCCGGTCACCACGATCCACTGGACCGACGGGGCGCAGGCGCGGCTCGGGACCTTCAGCGACGGCAACTTCACCGAAGACAGCGGCGCCACCCCCGCAGCCCTGCGTCTGCGCGTCAAACCCAGTCCTGAGCGCATCACCGAGGGCGGCCTGCCCGCGATCCCGCGCCTGACCCCGGGCACCAGCCACTGGCGCTACCTGCGCGAAGAGGAGCCCGCGCCGCCGACTCCCAGCGAATTTCCCGCCTGGACCCGCGAGGGCCGCCTGCTCACCCCACCCTCCGAGCGCGCGGCGCCCTGGGAGGGTCGCTACCTGTCGAAAAAGGAGCTCGCCCTGCTCGATCAGATCTTTGCCTTCAACCCCGCTGCCCGCGTCACCTTCCGCTGGCAGCCGCGTGCGCCCTTTTCGATCACCGTTAGGCTGGACAGCCATGACCCCAATGAAACCCTGCCCGACGCCGTTCTGGACCGGGTGTTCGAGGCCGCCCAGCGTGTGCGTCCCGCCGCCGCGCGCCTGCGCTTGGCGTTTGGCGAAACCTTCGTGAGAGGAGACCGGAATGCCTGAACTTGCTGATACATTCGGCAGCAAGGTCGATGGTGAGCTCATCCGCGCCGCGGATTGGAACGGCCTGATCGACGCGATCGAAACAGGCTTCGCCAGCCTGCAATCCGACCTTGCGGATGCCAACGCCCGGATCGTCGCCAACGAGGCGGCGCTGGATACGGCCCAGGACGAAATCAACGCCCTGCAGGACCTCGCCGCGCGGGTACGCACCCGCTATCGGCAACTGCAGCTTTCCACCACGCGCAGCAGCTTCGCCATCGGCCAACGGGCGGAGATCATCGCGCGGGTCAGCGATTTCGACGGCAATCCGCTGGATCTTTCCACTCCCGCCGAGCGTCCCTGGGTGGATTTCGTCACCGTCTGGGGCAGCCTCAAGGCCGCGCCGGGCTTCACATCCCGTCCGGGCACCGGCGGCAAGACCGTCACCGTGCGCGTGGACACCAATGGTGAGGCGCGCGCACTGCTGCGCGAGGAGACCGGCGTTTCCTTCGACGAGGAAGAGGAGCTGGAAATCTCCGCCGTGCTTGCAACCACGGTCGCGGGCCAATCCGTGGCCGATGCCTTCCTGGCAGCCTCCACCCCGGCCGCATCGGAGATTTCCCAGGCCTATCAGGTGGTCACCAATGCCTACGAACGCTCGGATACTGCCGTGATGCGCAACTATCTCGACGGCGTCTATCTCAACAATCCGACGCGCACCTATACGCCGCTCGCCCCCACCTTCACGCTCAACTGGCACGACGAACACGCCACCGTCATGGCCTTCGTGAAACCGGACGACAGCGCCAGCACCGCCGACAGCGCGATGGCCGCGGGCTCCATCCGGGTGACTTTCCGCGACTGGATCTATCCGTGGATCGTTACCCAATATCTTCCGCCGACACAGCCGATCATCGACGGCTATGTTTCCGTTTTCACCCCGATGATCGTCGAAGGGCTGGAGCCCGCGGTATTCGGTGTTTTCAACGCGATCCAGACGCAGGTGCAGCCTCTGGGCATCCTTGGCCAGCAACGCCAATATGCAGCGGCGATGGAGGCGATCAATGTACTGCCCGCCGACGACCCGCCACCGTACTTCGATGCCATGGTCGACAACATCAGGGGAGGGTTGACCGTACAGCAGGGACTGGTCTGGTCGTCCGCCCTGTCGTCGCGTGGCTCCGAGGTCACAGCGCCGGGCAAGGCCGTAGCCGGCGCCGGTGTCCGGGGCGAGCTTGCCGCGCAATCGGTTGCGGAGACCGTCTCCGCCGAGACCGCAACCAAGCTGGGCGCCGCCGAAGGCCGCATCCTCGATCAGGTACGTGCGGAGAACACCAAGTTCAGCAATGATCTACTCGGCGAAACCGGCCCCGTGCGGCGGGCCGAGTCGATGGCGCTGGATGCCGCGAACAAGGTCGAAATGGTCAATGTGGAGCTGGGCAGCAAGGCGGGCCTGGAGCTTGTGGGCCAGCTTCTCGCTGCCCGCGACCTGGGGTGAACCATGCCAGCGAGCGTCCTGCGCCCGGCCGAGATCGGCTCCACCGATGCCGATCGGATCCTGCGCTTTCTAAACGGAGTCGCGGATGCGACCGCGCTCGCGGAGACCGTGGGTTTTTCCGACGGGCTCAGCGCCGGGCGCCGGGTCGCGGCCGAGCTGATCGCTGCCCGTCCCTTGCGCAGCCTGGATCAAGTGCTGGGGGTGACCGGGGTGAGCCTGCTGCGCTTCACCGAAATCGCCATTGCCTTGTCCGCCGCGCGCCCACCCCTGGCTGCGGATGAGCTGCGCTTTTTGCCTCTAGCCTCCCCTGCGCTCTGGCTCGGCCAGACCGTCAGCATCGCGGCGCAACAAACCAATCCCGAAGGGCTCGGCATCGTGACCCGGCAGGTCACCTGCATCGCCAGCGATGGTGTTCTGACCGCGCGTTCCGGCCCGCAGACACAGACCGGCACCGCCATCCGCATAGCGCCGGAGCCCGGCGGGCTGGTGCACTTCAGCTATGGCCCCCGCCTGATGCCGCATCTGAACGAGGCCGAGCGCGCCGCGCTGAACGCGGAGTTGTCGCGCCTGGACGGCTCCGCCCTGACCCCGGCGGACGGGGAAGAATCCATCAAGACGCTCGCCGCGCACTATCGCGGACAGGGCACCAGGGCTCTGCAAAACGCCATTGACCGGCTCTTCGAAGCCTATGACGCGCCGATACATGCCCGCTTGGCGCCGTGGCCGGTGCAGCCGGTGACCCTGCTGGCGCTCACCCATGACGAGGCC
>JARRNE010000048.1:0-4424 GCA_037385305.1 Chromatiaceae bacterium
GTGCGTTGCGCCCACATCATCCACGGCAAGGGCTCCCGCTCAACCGAAGGCCCGCCGGTCCTCAAATGCAAGGTGAACTATTGGCTGCGACTGCGCGAGCAGGTCCTGGCCTTCGCCTCGGCGACCCGGCGCGACGGCGGCACCGGAGCGCTCTATGTCCTGCTGCGCAACCCCGCAAAGGGGCAGCGACAGAAACGCCGACGTCACCGGTAAGCGGCCTCGGGCCAATTCACAAGCTCCCGCAGCACGGCCGTGGCAAATTCCCCGCCAGGGCGCGTGAAGGTCATCTCCAACACCCCCTGGGCGAGCTCGAGATCGGGATCCTTAGGCCGCAGGCGAAGCGCTCGGTGCTGGTGGCGAAGCCCCGTCCTGGGGAGTCCGTCCATCGACACGGGGAAGCGCCCCACCACGGCCAGCTGCAGGGCTGCGCCGGCACCGGCGGTGCCAATGTCCCCCGCCCCCCAGGTGGCCCCGACCCGGCACCGGCCCGTAGGCCCTTGGGAACAGACGGAAGGGCTGCCATTCTGGCCGCGTCATTCCCGCAGGAGTACCACGGCGACGGCGGCAATGCCCGTTGTGCACCCCGAGACCGCGATCCCCGAGGACCGTCATTACTCGACGCAGCAGGATGCGGCTGGCGATGCCCGCGTACTGGCGGTCCGTGTCCGGGAAGTGGCGCCCGATGTCCCCCAGCCCGGCGGCACCGAGCAGGGCATCGCAGAGCGCGTGGATTGCCACATCCCCGTCGGAGTGCGCCTCCAGCCCCTGGTCGTGCTCCACGACGACGCCCGCGAGGACGAGGGGGCGCTCCGGTCCAAAGCGGTGTGCGTCGATCCCTTGCCCGATCAGCATAGGCGCCCCTGTTGCTGCAGGTGAAAGCGGGCCAGGGCGAAGTCGTCCTGACGCGTAACCTTGATGTTGTCGGCGTGCCCCTCCACCATCACGGGGGCGAGGCCCAGCAGCTCCATGGCGCTGGCATCGTCGGTGACCAACTGGTCCGCGGCTATGGCTTCGCGCAAGGCGCGGCGCAGCAATCCAAGCCGGAACATTTGGGGGGTGAAAGCGTGCCAGAGGCCCCCGCGCGGGACGGTGCCCCTCACCTCGCTTGTCCGTCCGACCTGCTTCATGGTGTCCCGCACCGAGATGCCCAGGAGGCCCCCCACCGGATGACCCTCCACGACAGAGAGCAACCGGTCGACATCCTCGCGGCGCAGGCAGGGGCGGGCCGCGTCGTGCACCAGCACCCAGTCGGACTCGGCGGCGGAATCCGTCAGGGCTTCAATCGCGTTCAGGACCGAATGGCAGCGCTCCCGGCCACCGCTTACGCGGGTGACCCGGGCGTGCGCCGCGAAGGCGGTTTGCTGCCAATGCGGATCCGCGGCGTCCAGGGCTATGACGACCCCCTCGATCCGCGGGTGCTCCAGGAAGAGCTGCAGCGAATACTCGATGAGAGGCCGACCGCCCAGGTCCAAATACTGCTTCGGCATCGTGCCTCCGACCCGGCGCCCGGCACCCGCGGCAGGCAGGACCGCCCAGAAACGCGCTCCCCCTTTCAAGGCTGCTTCTTTACCTTCGTCGGCTCGATGACCTGCAGGAAGGTCTCCCCTTGCTTGATCATCCCAAGATCGCTGCGCGCCCGCTCCTCCAGGGCCTCCAGACCGGAGTGCAGGTCTTTCACCTCGGCCTCCAGCACCTCGTTTCGCGCCCTAAGCTTCACCAGCGCTGCCTGCTCGGCTGCAATCTCCTCCTTCAGGTCGTGCACCTCCGCAAGGCTGCCACGCCCGACCCAAAGTCGATACTGCAGTGTCAAGAGGAAGACCAGAAGTATTGCTGCAAGCCAGCGCATGGGTGATGATTGCCGAAACGGCCTCACTCAGCGAGCACCGGCCGGACGGTCAAAGACCGCTTTCCAGAAAGCCCCGGCGCTTCACCAGCCGGTCCAGCTCGACCAGGGTCTCCAGGAGCTCCCGCATCCGCCCCAACGGCCAGGCATTCGGCCCATCGCTCAGCGCCTCATCGGGACGGGGGTGAGTCTCCAGAAAGAGCCCCGAGATGCCCGCGGCCACCGCGGCACGAGCCAGCACGGGAACGAATTCACGCTGCCCTCCGGAGCTATCGCCACGCCCCCCCGGGAGCTGCACCGAATGGGTCGCGTCGAAGACCACTGGACACCCCGTCTCCCGCATCACTGCCAGCGACCTCATGTCCGACACCTTGGTGTAGTACCCGAAGGACACGCCCCGCTCGCACACCATGATGCGGTCATTTCCGGTGGAGCGCGCCTTCTCCACGACGCGGCGCATGTCCCAGGGAGCGAGAAACTGGCCCTTCTTGATATTCACCGGCCGCCCCTGACCGGCCACCGCGAGAATGAAGTTGGTTTGACGGCAGAGAAAGGCCGGGGTCTGCAGCACATCCACCGCCGCGGCCACCTCCCCCAGGGGGGTGTCCTCATGGACGTCGGTGAGCACGGGGACGTCGATGCGCTCCCGCACGCCCGCCAGGATCCGCAACCCCTCCTCGATCCCGGGGCCGCGGAAGCCCTTCAGGGAAGAGCGGTTCGCCTTGTCGAAGGACGACTTATAGATAAAAGGAAGTGCCAGCCCTTCGGCTATCTCCTTGAGGCGGCCCGCCGTCTCCTCCGCCAGGATCTCGCTCTCCACCACACAGGGGCCAGCGATCAGAAAGAGGGGACGCTCGAGCCCTACCTCGAAATTCTGGAGCCGCATCTATGCCGCCTTGCCTTCCACCAGCCGGCGCTGGCTCAGGGCAGCGGACACGAAGCCGCAAAAGAGGGGGTGACCGTCCCGGGGCGTCGAGGTGAATTCCGGATGGAACTGGCAGGCAATGAACCAGGGATGATCCGGGATCTCGATGATCTCCACCAGCTTGCCATCCAGGGACCAGCCGGAGAAACGAAGCCCGGCGTCCATCAGTACATCCAGATAGCGGCCGTTGAACTCGTAACGATGGCGATGCCGTTCGCGCACCTGGGGCTTGCCGTACACACTGCGGGCCAGACTCCCCGGCTCCAGCCGGCAGTTCTGCCCGCCGAGGCGCATGGTTCCCCCGAGGTCGGCACCACCATCCCGCAGCTCCGTCTGACCAGCGTCGTCGCGCCATTCGGTTATCAGGGCGATTACGGGGTGCATAGTCGCTGCGTTGAACTCCGTGCTGTGGGCGCCTTCGAGGCCTGCCAGGTGGCGGGCGTACTCGATGACAGCGACCTGCATGCCGAGACAGATGCCGAGGTAGGGTAGCTGATTCTCTCGCGCGTAGCGCACCGCGGCAATCTTCCCTTCGACGCCCCGTTCACCGAAGCCTCCTGGCACCAACACGGCATCGAGCCCTTCGAGGCAGCCGACGCCCTCCCGCTGAATCTGCTCGGAGTCGACGTAGACGATATTCACCTTGGTGCGCATTTGGACCCCAGCATGTCCCAGGGCCTCCGAGAGGGACTTGTATGCCTCGGTGAGGTGCGTGTATTTCCCCACCATGCCGATCGTCACCTGACTCTCCGGGTGATCGAAGCCTTCCAGCACCCGCAGCCATTCACGCAGATCCGCGGACGGCACCGTCAAGCCGAACTGACGCACGACCAGATCGTCCAGCTTCTGCTGGTGGAGCAGCATCGGTATCCGATAAATGTTGTCGGCGTCCACCGCCGAGATAACGGCCGCCTCCGGGACGTTCGTGAAGAGGGCTATCTTCTTGCGCTCGGCCTCCGGCAGGTGCTGCTCCGCCCGGCAAAGGAGGACGTCCGGCTGGATGCCGATGGAACGTAGCTCCTTGACCGAATGCTGGGTGGGCTTGGTCTTGATCTCCCCGGAAGTACGGATGTAGGGCACCAGGGTCAGATGCATGAACAGACTGTTCTCGGGTCCCACCTCCACCCGCATCTGGCGGATAGCCTCGAGGAAAGGAAGCGACTCGATGTCGCCCACCGTGCCCCCGATCTCCACCATGGCGATGTCCGCCTCGCCCGCGCCGAGCTGGATGCTTTGCTTGATCTCGTCCGTAATGTGGGGAATGACCTGCACGGTACGCCCCAGGTAGTCGCCGCGTCGCTCCTTGCGGATCACGCTCTCGTAGATCTGCCCGGTCGTAAAGTTGTTGTTCCGACCCATGCGGGTCCGCAGGAACCGCTCATAGTGGCCGAGGTCCAGATCCGTCTCGGCGCCGTCGTCCGTGACATAGACCTCCCCGTGCTGGAAGGGGCTCATGGTCCCCGGATCCACATTGATGTACGGATCCAGCTTGATCATGGTGACGCGCAATCCGCGTGCCTCCAGGAGCGCGGCCAGGGAGGCGGACGCTATACCCTTGCCGAGCGATGACACAACGCCGCCCGTAACGAAGATGAGCTTGCTCATAGACAGGGGTTCGAGGCAAAGAAGGTCCGGCTCGGACACAGACAAGCTATC
>JARRNE010000048.1:4464-13190 GCA_037385305.1 Chromatiaceae bacterium
CTCTGGTCCGTTCGTGAAAGCGAATATCGCTGTGCGCGGCCGCCTCCGCACGACTTTCGGCCGCTGATCAGAACAAGTCCTGAGTACCCTCTACAAAAGGAGCGTCAGACTATGCAGAAGCTTGCCAAGGTCCTGAGTGTTGCCGCGATCGCCGGCGCCGCCGCCTTCTCCGTACAGACCGCCCAGGCCTGGTGGGGCGGTCCGGGCTGGGGTGGCCCCGGCTGGGGCAGTGGTGGCAACGACTGGTGGAACGACATGTTCGGTGACGGCTACGGCGACTTCAACCTGAACATGTCCGGCGGTGGCCGTGGCTGGGGTCGCGGTTACAACCGCTACCGCGATTACTACGGCTACGGCCCGTACGGCTGGGGCGGCCCTTACGGTTGGGGCGGCTACCCCGGTGGCTGGGGCGGGTATCCCGGCTACGGCTATGGTGTCCCCTACGCGGCGCCCTATGCGGCTCCCGCCGCCCCTGCCGCTCCGGCCCAGACCCAGACCAAGTAGCGTCCGCTCGGGCCCACCCGGGTCGAGAAAGGCCGCGCAGTCAGCGCGGCCTTTTTTTGCCCGTCGCAACATCCGGGCGGCATGCCTGTCTCACTGGCAACCGCGTTCCCTGCAGGCGCCCCGGCCTTACTTGATCGAGGTCAATCGAAGCTGCAGAATAGCTCAAGCCTCATCGGGGATCGAAACGTTGTCTGAGCACAAGGTCATTTCCTTCGAGACCATGCGGGTTGCCTGCCGCAGCTGCACCCTGGCGACCCTGTGCCTTCCGGTCGGTCTGGCCCCAGAGGATGTGGAGCGGCTGGACGGCATCGTCAAGCGCAGCCGCCCATTGCATCGGGGCGACCATCTCTTTCGCAGCGGCGAGCGGTTTCGCTCCCTTTACGTGGTGAAGACCGGCTCGGTGAAGACTTACTCTCCCGCCGAGGAGGGCGGCGAGCAGGTGCTGGGGTTCCATCTGCCGGGAGAGGTTATCGGGCTGGACGCCATCGAGAAGGAGGTCCATGCCTGCTCGGCCAAGGTCCTGGAAACCTCTGCCATCTGCGAGGTGCCTTTCTCCCGCTTCGAGGAGCTGAGCAACAGCATCCCCTCCCTGCAGCACCAGATGTACCGCCTGCTGAGCAAAGAGATCAGCCAGGATACGGAAATGTTGCTGTTGCTCGGCAAGAAGGGCGCGGAAGAGCGGCTGGCGACCTTCCTTCTCAGCATGTCCAGACGGCTGCGAAAGCGCGGGCTGAGCGCGACTGACTTCTACCTCAGCATGTCCCGTCACGAGATCGGCAACTATCTCGGTCTGGCCGTGGAGACGGTAAGCCGTCTGTTCACCCGCTTTCAGGACGAAGGTCTGCTCAAGGTCAACCGCAAGCACGTTCAGCTGACTGATTTGGAGGCCCTGGAGGAGCTCGTGTGCGGCACACCGTCCGACCACCATCAGCAGCACATCACCTGAGGAAAGTATCGATCAATCCCGCTTTCCCGCCCTGATTGGGCTCCCCCAGGAGCCCAGCAGTCTCTGGGCCTGCGACCCGCAGAGAGACCTCCACGGCCGGACTGCCCTGTGACCGCCGGCTCAGGCCTCGCTGGCTATCCGTAACCAGACGCATGCGCCTCCGCTCACCTGCTCGATTGCCTGCAGCCGTGCCCGGTGGGCCCCAAGCTCCTTATCGACGGCCCGAACCACCCGCAGACGCGGCCGATCCGCCGAGAGGCGGCGTATGCCGCCGCCATCAGGGGTCCGTCCGGCCTCCCCACGGGAGGCCAAGGACAGGCTTACCTGTCCGCCCGTCATCGCCAGATAGACGTCGGCAAGGATCTCCGCGTCGAGCAGGGCGCCGTGAAGGTCACGTTGGGAGTTATCCACCCCGTACCGTTTGCACAGGGCATCGAGGGTGTTGCGCTGGCCGGGATGCAGGGACCGAGCCATCACCAGCGTGTCCGTGACGGTGCAGAGGTCGGCGATCCGGGGAGCCGTATGCGGGCACCGGGCCAGCTCGGAGTCGAGGAACCCCACATCGAAGGGGGCATTGTGGATAATAAGCTCCGCACCTTTCACATAGCGAACGAAGTCGTCGGCGATGTCCGCGAAGCGGGGTTTGTCCTGCAGGAGCTCGTTGGTGATCCCGTGCACCTCCGCGGCCCCCTGATCGATCTCCCGATCCGGCTGGAGATACTGATGGAAGTTGTTGCGGGTGAGCCTGCGATCCACCAGCTCGACGCAACCGATCTCGATGATCCGGTGTCCTTCCGCGGGCTCGAGGCCGGTCGTCTCGGTGTCAAGCACGATCTGTCGCATGCGGATCCCCTGTTCGTTTCGCGACCTGTTGCGAAGGCGGAAAGGCCGGACAGGGCGGGTATATACTTGACTGGCCCGCCATGTCAAAAGGTCCGCCTGATGCCCGACGCCTTCTCTACACGCGCGGCTGAGCTGGTGGAAGCCGGGCGGCTCCTCTTTCAGCGAGGAATGGTCCCTGCCACCAGCGGCAACCTCTCCGCCCGCCTGGCGGATGGGTCCCTGGCCATCACGGTATCCGGACGACACAAGGGGCGCCTTTCCGAAGCGGACATCATGCGGGTAGACGCCGATGGCCACGCCCTGGACGGGCGACGCCCGTCCGCCGAGACTTTGCTCCACTGCCAGATCTATCGGCGCCTGGCTGCGGCAGGGGCCGTGCTTCACCCCCACTCGGTGAGCGCAACCGTCATTTCGCGCCTTGCCAGCGAGGCCGTGGTGCTCGCAGGTTACGAGCTGCTCAAGGCATTCCCCGGCGTCGAGCCCCATGTCTGCAGCCTCACCGTGCCCATCTTCCCGAACGATCAGGATATCCCCCGGCTGGCAGCAGCGGTGGAGGCCTGGATGGACCAGCACGGCTCCGTCGCCGGGTACTTGATAGCGGGCCACGGGTTCTATACGTGGGGCAGGGACGTCGCCGAGGCACTGCGCCACGTGGAGGCGTTGGATTTCCTGTTCGAATGTGAGTTGCGGTTGCGGGAGTTGCGACAGCCATGAGCGCCTTGACCATCTATCGAGAGGACGGCACCCCGACCGGCGACAGCTTCCGGGAGCATCAGGCCATCGCCGAGGCCCTGCAGCCCCTTTCGGTGCGCTTCGAGCGCTGGGCGGCGAACCGCCCCCTGAGCAGCGACGCCGACCAGGAGGGGGTCCTCGCCGCCTACGCAGAAGCGATCGAGCAGTTGAAGGGTGAATTCGCTTTCCAGTCCATCGACGTGGCGGCCGTCCACCCAAGCCACCCGCAGAAGGACGAGATGCGGGGCAAGTTTCTGAGCGAGCACACCCACTCCGACTTCGAGGTGCGCTTCTTCGTGGACGGCCGGGGTGCCTTCTATCTGCACGTGGGGGACAAGGTCTATCTGATCCTGTGCGAGAAGGGGGACTTGATCTGCGTACCGGCCGGAACGACGCACTGGTTCGACATGGGGGCGGCCCCGGACTTCAAGTGCATCCGTTTCTTCACCCTGCCGGATGGTTGGGTCGGAGACTTCACCGGCAGCGACATCGCCGGGCGGCTTCCGAGCTTCGACCAGTATGTGGCCGAGCTATGATCCGCGCCCTCATCACCGACATCGAGGGCACCACCTCGTCCCTCTCTTTCGTGAAGGACGTGCTCTTCCCCTATTCCCGGGCCTACATCGGCGCCTTCGTCCATCGCCACGCGCAAGAGCCGGAGGTTGCCCGCATTCTGGACGAGGCCCGCGCCGAGGCCGGCGACTCGCAGCTGCAGCTCGGGCAGCTCATCCCGACCCTCGAGCGCTGGATCGACGCCGACCGGAAGGTCACGCCGCTGAAAGCGCTTCAGGGACTCATCTGGGAGGCGGGTTATCGGGATGGGGCCTTCCGCGGTCACATCTATGCGGACGCGGCGACCGCCCTGCAGCGCTGGAAGGAAGCCGGGCTTGCCCTCTATATCTACTCCTCGGGCTCGGTCCGGGCCCAGCGGCTCCTCTTCGCCCACACGGACTACGGCGACCTGACCCCCCTGTTCTCCGGCCATTTCGACACCCGCATCGGGGCCAAGGGCGACCCGGAGTCCTACCGCCGGATCGCCGTTGAGCTGGGGTTGCCGCCGCACGAGCTCCTGTTTCTATCGGACGTGGAGAGCGAGCTTGACGCCGCCCGCGCCGCCGGACTGAAGACGCTCTGGCTGGTCCGGGAAGGGTGCCTAGACTCGCACGCCCCACACCGCCAGGCACGGGACTTCTCCGAGATCGACCCCCTGTCCGTCTGAAGGCCGGCCTCCGTGTCAGCCAGGCGGTGACACCTCTCCCACTTGGGCCGGTGAGCGGGCAGAGGCGCTCGCGGACTCCGCCTCGATGAACACCCGTTTCACGACCGGGTAGGCCGCCTTGATGGAGCGATCCAGGTCGGCGACTGCACGCTCGACCTCACCCACCTCCAAATGGTCCGGAAAGTCGAGGCTCAGGTTGACCAGCGGGTTCTCCATCGGCTCCGGGCTCAGGATGTGCTTGATCCCTCGAACGCGGATACGCCTGCCCCCAACCCAAAGATCAGGATGGCGACCACGAAGCTCCAGAAGTAGACCTCCTTGCCGTGTCCGAAGGGAAACTCCTCGCTCGGGGGACGTTTGGAGCGGGCGAGCCCATGGAGCAGCAGCCCCTGGTTGCCCGTATCGACCACCGAGTGGATGCCCTCGGAGAGCATGGCCGAGCTGCCCGTGACGGAGGCGGCGATAAACTTGGTGACCGCGATCAGGGTGTTGCCAGCCAGGGCGGCGTAGATCACCTTCTTCGACGAGGCTGCCATTGGTCGCGATCAGCTCGGATAGTCGCTTCTCAGGCACGGCGGCATCATAGCGGAACCGGTAGGGGCGGAGCTACCGCCTGAGCGCGACGGCCCAGATTGCCCGCGCATCGCCGTCGACGAACGACCTGCCCGCTCTTCCGCTTACGCCCGATGCTAGGCGGGGCTTTCTGAAGCCATCTCGGGGATTGCTCCGTTATGCTATAGCACTTCCGGACACAAGGTCCCGGCACCCGGCGGATCCGAGAGTCGACCGGAGACGCCATCGCTCGAGGAGCGCTGGTGGCAAAGAGTCTCTTCCGTTGTCAGAGTTCGGGCGGCCTCGCGCCCGAGGAGTCAAGCTTTCCATGAACGCCGCCTCTGTCCTCGCCGCCAACCGGAACAGGCGCGCAAAACCCATCGTCCCGACACGGGGTATTGCCCCGTGGGAGAAGCCGGCGGAGACGGCGGCCACCATGGAGCCGTTCTGGAAGGCTACCAGCAGACCCGACGGAACTGAGACGCCAAACAAGAAGGTCGGAGCCCGGGGAAACTCGGAGGAATGGTTTTTCGACGAATGAACGCCCGGCTCGGGCGGGCGTTCTAACCCGGATGCTCGCACCCCTCGACATCCTCGATCAGCTAAAGGCTCGACTGCGGGAGACTGTCGTCTCGGCCGTTGCGCTGGACGGGGAAGGCTTCCTGTCCCTGATCCTGGCGATCCCCCCTCTGCCGGGGATCGCCCCTCAGCTGACCGGCCCCCAGTTCCATTTCATTCACGCCCACCGCAACGAGATGCGCGCGGGCTACGGAAGCGCCGGCGAATGGCTGGCGACGGGGCCCGGCCGCTTGCAGTCCCTGCGCGCCGAGGCCAAGCGACTCGCGGCCTGCTGGCAGCAGCTGGACCTCGACGAGACCGGCTTTACCGGCTTCGCCATGCTCGGCTTCGCCGCCCGGTCGGCGGATACCCGCGCCCGCACGCGTAGCCGGTTCCCCAACGCCCTGCTGTGGCTCCCGGAGGTCGCCCTGCACACCCGCAGTGGACAGGGCGCCATCGTGCTTACGACCGCCGTCCCGTCTACCGGGGAAGAGGTCCTCGCGCGCTGGACAGGGCGCCTGGAGCAGCTCCTTCCGTTTCTCGGCCAGCCGATGGCGGGTCCGCTGCGCCCCGCGCCGCTGGAGCGTCGCTCCGAGCAGCCGGACGCCCAGGGCTGGCAGCTGTTGGTGCGATCCGCCCTCACGCGTATCGCCCGCAAGGACTTGCAGAAGGTGGTCATCGGACGCCGGCTCCGGCTGGAAGGAAGCCGCAGCTTCGACCTGAGCCGCCTCATGGCCGCCCTGACCTTCCTCTTCCCCTCCTGCCAGGTGATCAATCTGCGCCGTGGCGAGGTCAGCTTCGTCGCGGCGACCCCGGAGCGATTGCTCACGCAGCGGGGCAACCGGGTCGAGGTGGATGCGCTGGCCGGCACCGCTGCCCGCGCCCCGAATACCGCGTGGGACGCCGCGCTCACGGAGGCCCTGCGCAGCTCCGGGAAGAATCTCCACGAGCACCGTTTGGTGGTGGAGGCGGTACGGAACGCACTCGCGCAGTGCAGCACCCGCATCGAGGCGCCGCATCAGCCCCAGGTGATGCTGCTCAACAACGCCCAGCACCTCTGGAGTCCCATCAAGGCAGAGCTGGTGCCCGGGACGGACGTTTTCGCCCTGGCGGAGCTCCTGCATCCCACACCCGCCACCAACGGGGAGCCGAGGGACGAGGCAATCGCCTGGCTGCGGCAGGTCGACCCCTTCGAGCGGGGGTGGTACACGGGGGCCGCGGGCGTCGTCGAGCCCGATCTCACCGGGGAGCTCTGGGTACTCCTGCGCTGCGCCGAGGTGGTCGACCACCGCGCGGACCTTTACGCGGGGGCGGGGATCGTCGCTGGCTCGGACCCCTCTGTAGAGTGGCGGGAGACCGAGGACAAGCTCTCCGCCATGCTGATGGCCCTGCAGTTCGCGTGAAGGCCGGAGACGTCCCCGATCAGGCTTGTACCAACCTGCGCTGGTCCCTGGCGCTGTTGGACGGCCTCATAAAAGGCGGGATGCGGCGCCTTGTTTTCTCTCCAGGGTCCCGTTCCACGCCCGTCGTCTTGGCGGCGCAGCGGCAGCCGCAGCTGGAGCTCATCCCCGTCCTGGACGAGCGCAGCGCCGCCTTCTTCGCCCTCGGCCTCGCCCGAGCCTCACAACGGCCCGTGGGCCTTCTGTGCACCTCGGGCAGCGCGCCCGCCCATTGGCTCCCAGCCGTCATCGAGGCCTCCGAATCCGGCTTCCCGCTGGTGCTCCTTTCGGCCGATCGTCCGCCCGAGCTACGCGCCTGGGGGGCGAATCAAACCATCGACCAATCGCGGTTGTTCGGCGTCTTCGTCCGGGAGTTCCATGACGGCGGCCGGCCAGACGACACGCCCGCCGGCCGCAAGGCCATGCGCGCCCTTGGGTGCCGGGCCGCCGCGGTTGCGATGGGCCGGCGCGCAGGCCCGGTCCATATCAACCTGCCCTTTCCGGAGCCGCTGGTGCCGGCGGCCGGATGCGACGCCAAACCCGAAACGGCGGCAACAGCCAGTTTCTCACCTTCGGGGACTTCGCCGCTGACCCCGAGCGACACGCTGGGCTCCCACCCCTTCCCACGGGGACGCGGTCTCATCCTGTGCGGGCCTGGCTCCTATCCGGATGACTTTCCTGAAGCCATCTGGCGCTGCGCGGAAGACCTCGCCCTGCCCGTCCTGGCCGATCCCCTATCCGGCTTGCGCTTCGGAAGCGCTTCGCCCAATTGCATCGCGCGCTACGACAGTCTCCTGCGGAACCCGGCCGCCGCACAGGCCCTGCGACCGGACTGGGTCCTGCGCTTCGGCCGTACCCCCGTCTCCCACACCCTGACACGGTGGCTGCGGGGAACCCCATCCATACTGGTCGACCCGGCGGGCCGCTGGAATGACCCCACGCACGATGCCTTTGTCCAGGTCGAGGCTGACCCTTTAACATTGTGCAACTGGATCGCGGACGCCGGACTGGTCGCCGAGGATTGGACCTGGCTGGATATCTGGCGGCATTGCGAGCAGCGCCTCGACGCGATTGTCGAGGACCATCTGCGTGAAGCTCCCTGGTGCGAGGCACAGCTTGTTCGTTCGCTCATCCGCTGGCTGCCGGCCAACTCCGCCCTTTTCAGCGCCAACTCGCTGCCCGTGCGGCAGCTCGACACCTGGTCAGGTACCTCGAACAAGCCCCTACGCGTGTTCGGAAATCGAGGTGTAAGCGGCATCGACGGAAACCTCTCCACCCTGGCAGGGCTGAATGACGCAGGTGTCCCGACCCTCGGACTGCTGGGGGACCTGGCCCTGGTCCACGACCTTAGCGGCTTTCTCCTGGCGCCCAGGTGTAGGCTGCCGTTTGTGGTCATCAACAACGGCGGGGGCCGCATCTTCGATTACTTGCCCCAGCGGGGGCTGCCCGGACTCGAGACCCTCTGGCGGACACCCGTCGAGCTGGAGCTCGGAGCATTGGCGGGCACCTTCAGGCTGCTCCACCGCCCGATCTCCAACACCACTGAGCTGACGGAGGCCCTGGAGGTCCTCTCGCGCAACGGCCCCACCGGCCTGATCGAGGCGCGGGTAGATCCGGAGATCAGTGAGGGGGTCCACCTCGGTTTCTGGCAGCGTGTACAGCAGGAAACCATCATCCCGAGCTAGGGAAGCATCGATTTGCAGACGAGGTTCGACCTATGACGGATGGCCACAACCCCATCGACTGGCAGACCCCGGAAGAGCTGTGCTACGAGGACATCCTCTACCAGCGGGCCGAGGGCATCGCCAGGATCACCATCAACCGTCCTGAGGTGCGCAATGCCTTCCGCCCCGAGACGGTGCAGGAGCTCATCGATGCCTTTCGGCAGGCGCACCTGGATCCTCAAACGGGCGTCATCATCCTCACCGGCGCC
>JARRNE010000049.1:0-8721 GCA_037385305.1 Chromatiaceae bacterium
GGACGTGCCGGACGAGTCTCTGTTGTCGCTCAAGTTGTCCGATGAAGCCGCCGCGGCGGAGATCCGCCTCGCGGCCTCCGTGAAGCTCTACGAGCTCGGGCGCCTGTCGTCCGGGGCGGTGGCGCGTCTCGCCGGTATCCCGAGGACCTTGTTCCTGAGCAAGCTCGCCGACTACGGCGTCGATACCTTCCGCCTCACCGAAGACGAGCTGGAGCGCCAGACATCCCTTGCCTGAGGTTATCTGCAATTATGCCTATCCGGTTAACTCAGGTCGACACAACATGTGGGAGGTACACTTGCCGAGCGCCGGCTCGCGCCGTCGACCGCATAACGCGACGCCATGCGTGGTGCGGCGTCACGGAGAGGTAGCCGATCTGGTGATGCACGGCGGGAGTTCGGCCCCCTACCTGTAGCGACCTGCTTGTTGTTGCGGGGTCTGTGATGGCGTTCGCGGATGCGGAGAGTGTCCGCGTGGTAGGCGAGGGCTTCCGCTGTGGGGCAGGGAAGGAGAGTGGGGCGCTGTAGTTACGTAGCTACGGAGCGGGAGGCGGTATGAATGCTTCATACCGCCGCGGCGGGTGCGCTCAATCGTCGTCGTGGTGGTGATGACGATGGTGGCGGTAGGGGTAGTAGTGCCCGTGCCGGTAGTAGTACCCAGGACGCGCGCCATAGACGACGCCACCCGCGTAGGGCGCCACGTAGACTGGCGCGGGTGCGTAGTAGGGCTCGACTACAACGGGGGCAGGCGTGACGACGACTGGCGCGGGTGCGACATACCCCCGGTACGGGTAGATGCTTGAGCCGATGAGACCGCCGACAACGCCCCCGACAAGCCCGCCGAGCGCTGCGTTGCCTGGATAGTAGTAGTACCCACCATGGGCGAAGGCGCTCGTGGGGAGCGCGGAGAGGGCCGCGCAGGTGCCGAGCGCAGCGATCCACTTGTTCATGTCCTTACCCCGTCCGATGTACCAGATGGCTCCATTCTATACCGCGGATGCTGAACGAGCGGTGAACGGGCGCGCGTGATGCGCGACAGCGGTGGCATGCAGCACCGCCTCGGCCGGGTTGAGAGGTGGCGAGGGCAGGGTGCCGATCGCCCTCGGCTTTAGTGTTCCACCGTCACCTGGTTGCCATCCGGGGAGACCGTAACCTTGACCCGCTTGCGGTTCGAGTCGTGACCCTTGAGTTCATAGACTGTCCTGCCGCCTTCCGTCTCCTGTTCCGCCGTCTTCCACGTGACCCCCGGGATCGCCTTGTCGGCCGCCGCCTTGACCACGGTTGGTACGGTGTTGAGCGGGACTGTCTCCTCCACCCTCACCTGGTTGCCGTCCGGGGAGACCTCGACTTTGACCTTCTTGCCTTTCGGGTCGAGGCCCTTGAGCTCATAGACCATCTTCCCGTGCTCGTGCTCCTTTTCGGCCGTCACCCAGCGAACGCCAGGTATCGCCTTGTCGGCCGCCGCTTTGGCGACCGCAGGTACTTTGTCTAAGGAGACTCTTTCCTCGCCTGACGGAGACCGCTTGCAGCCTCCGGTCACAGCGATGAGTATGCCAAGGCCCAAGAAGAGACCGATTGAGATCGGACGCATCTTTCCATCCTCCCATCAGGTTGCCAGCCCATGACCTCAGGTGCGGCTGTGTGGCTGGAGGATAGCGCGCGAAGGGTAAACGGGTAATGACCGCACGATGACCGAATGTTCACGTTAGGCTGGCCGATAGCGGAGGCCGGCGCGGGACGAGCGGGGCAGGTGAGGGGGTGGGTTGACAGGAGGACTGTCGTCGCGGGCTCTCCGGGCACGACCCCAAGCCGTCCTTCGTGCGTTGCCAGATGAACGTCGGCTGCTGACGAGCCGTGCGCCAATGTATCATCTATGCGCCCATGCACCCCGTGGAGGTCAGCGCTCGCCAGGTCCATCACGATCGGCGATTAAATCCACTATGCGGGAGCAAACTGATATGTCCAGTCACGAACAGCATTCGAACAAGGAACCGAAGAAACAGCCCTTGCACACGGCCAAGGAAAAGCGGGCCGCTAAGCAGGCGAAGAAACATGCGGGCGACCACCCGCCGCCGATCGTGAAGAAGGCGTGAGGGACAATCGGGCATAAGTCGGATGGGTGCGGCCCTGGAGCGGGGGAGGGTACATCTTCGTGCACCGGATGCTGATGGAGCATTTTGCGGGGATAGATGGGAAGGTGGCCGCCGAGGTGAGCAGTTGCGGTTGGGGCGGTTGAATTCCGTCGTTACGGGGGTGACCCAACGACCAGCCGATAGCTGGCGTGGCAGGCCGCGCACTGTCGGCTAACCTCGGCCAGCGCGCCCAGCGCCCGAGGCAGCCCGCCACTTACCGGCGCCTCCTGGGCGACCAGGGCAAATCGGCTCGCCGCGTGGTGCATGGCGGTGCCGATCGCCTGCATGCCTGTGGGCATCAGAGGCGCCATGTGGCGGGCGCCGTGAAGCGCCAAGGAGGTCATGCCGAGCCGCTGCTCGGCGATGTTTGCCGCTTGGTCGTACTGGCCGGCGGCGAGGGCGGACTGAATCTCAGAGATGGCAGCGAGATGGTCGCGCATGTTCGCGCGCATGTGCGCCTGCATCATCGGAGACATGGTCACGGGCTCGCGCACATCGTCGGCGACGCCGCCTTGTCTTGCGGAATCGTTCTGGCAGCCCATAATCTGGGGGAGACCGCGCTGTGACGAGATCTCCAGCCATGATCGCGCTTCTTGAGTATCCGGCGATACGGAACCAGGCGACGCCCTTATCGGTCGGCAGCTACCATGCGCTGCGCGACATGGGGCTGGTGCCGGTGAAGACTGAGCTGCTTGATGGGGTGATCGTCGCAAAGATGACCAAATCGCCGCTTCATACCCTCATCGCACACCGCCTCCATCGCGGTCTGGCGGCAACCTTACCCGCGGGCTATCAGCTCCGGAAAGAGGACCCGCTGACCTTCGCTGATTCCGAGCCGGAGCCGGACCTCGCGATTGTCCGCGGCGATATCGAGCGCTTTCGATCGTGCCATCCTTCGAGCGCGGAGCTGGTCGTCGAGATTGCAATCAGCAGTATTGACATCGACCGGGCCAAGGCGGAACTCTACGCGCGTGCGGGCGTGCCGTCCTATTGGCTCGTGCTCCCGGAGCAGCGCGCTGCGATCGTCTATTCAGACCCTGGCCCAGGCGGCTACCAGAGTGAGCAGCGCCTTGACCCTGAAGGCCAGCTCACGACCTGGTACGGGGCGAGCTTCCAGCTTGGTGACTTGTTTCGCTGAGAGACCGACTCGTCGGTCCACGGCGCGGTGCACTGCGGCGCCATGTCGGGTGCGTACGGGCGGGTGTGACGGCTGCGGAATGCCTGGTTGCAAATAATGTCAGACCTCCCGGAATCGCTTTCAAACGGCATCGGATTTTGGACAGTAGGTAAGCAAAACGTCGTCAAAGCGGCGAGTCGCCGACCTCGATGCGCAACCATTTTCCACCCGGAATCTTAGCGCCCAGGCCGCTGAGCTTGCGGAACAGCTGCTCTTGGGCATAGCGGCGCGCGGGTTGCTGCAGCGGTTCGAGGCGCACCACCACCCATTGTCGATCACTGCGGATCCAGCCGTGGCAATGGAGGATGGCATAGAGCAAATCGACCCGATCGCTGTCTTTGGCGTAGCTGTCCTCGAGCCAGTCGATGAGCTGGCGGCGCGCATTCCAGACCGCGGCGGTGACGAAGTCGAACAGGTTTTTCCCTTCGTTGTCGATCGCCTTGAAGGAGCGGTAATCGGCCAGCCCCGCGACATCGACGCGTTCGGGCAGCTTGGCTCGTTCCGTTTTGAGCCGTGCGAGCTCAGCCTCGCGCGCGGCGATGCCCTCGGCGATACGCTGCTGTTTGCTGTTGGCGCGCGGGGTACCGTCCTTGTTGGTGCTGGGCTTGCTCTTGGCGTGTTGCTTGTAGAGCCGGCTCAGCTGCGTTTTGGTTGCCTGGATGGTTTGCTCGAGCGCCTTGATCTCGGGGTTGGCGATGTCCTGTCTTTCGCTCTCGCCCACCGCGAAACCCGGATGGTAGTGGTAGGGGTGGCGCTCGGCGATGTGCTTGAAGGTGTTCTCCGAGGCACCCCAACGACTGAGGATGGCCGCGGCGATCCCTTCCGGGGTCAGTCCGAGCGCGCCGTCCCAACACAGGAGGCTGGTGCGGTGGTCGGTGCGCAGATTCCAGATCACCACCCGACGCAGATCGAAGCGATGCGCGGGTCCGGCCTCGGCGTCCTTGCCTTCAGGCCTGGAGCAATAGGTACAGCTCTTCGTCTGCTCAAACAGGCGGTATTCGGTCCCGTTGAGGCGCAGCTCGTGGGTGAAGCACTGCGCCTCCAAGGCGAGCAGGCGCTGGCGATCGGCATTCTTCTCCCAGGTGACGAAGGGTGTTTGCTGCCCCACCAGCGCAGAGAAAAAACCCAGCCCATCGCCTTCGCGATCGAAGACCTGCACCGGCATGACACCCGGCGACTGCTCACGGGCATAGCTGCCCAGCGCGAGGATGCGCGCACGCAGATCCCCCTTGCCCTCCTGGATCTGGAAGCACACGATGCGCCCGCGTCCATCGCAGGTGACCAGGTTGGTCTGACCGGGGGTGGGCATGCGCCGCTGTGTGTGCTAGCTGGCGTGCACCTTGTGCTCGCCGGTGTAAGGCAACAAGTGCCCATCGGTAAACCACACATCCGTCCCGACCAGCCCGCGCTGGAGCTGATCGGCGAAAAATTCGTCCAACAGCACCTCGGCGCGGCGCTCCTTGGCCGCGCTGTAGAACCAGCCCCAGAGGGTGTCGAGGCACGGCAGGCGCCCCAGGCCGAGGAGCCGTCCGGCCTCCTCGCGGCGCTCGTGCTCGAGTTGCTCGAGCGAACGGATGTTGCGCACGGCCATCAGGGCGAACACCATGAAGATGCGCCAACCGTTGCCGAACAGCCCCATCAGACGATGCAACCACTGCCATTGGCTCACCAATACCAGGAGGATGGGGAAGACCCCGGCATAGCGGCTCGCCTCCCAATCATGGTTCGACGCATAGGGACGTTCGCTCCCCTCTGCCGCGCTCGGCTGTGTGTTTCCGGCAAACGTGCGTGACCAGTTGACAGCGGGCTGATTAGGATGCCGACGGTGCCAAACACTCACCGGAGGCGACATGAACGCACGCAGCGAAGCCACATTGACACTGGAAGCAGTTGCCAAGCATTTCGCGCATTGGCGAAGGAGAAAGACCAACGGGGAGAGGATACCCGAAGAGCTCTGGAATCAAGCGCTCACCCTGTTGGAAACCTATGGGATCTCACAGGTCAGCAGAACCCTACGCCTCAGTTATACGGAACTTGATAAGCGCCGAAAGATCAGCGAGGCAGGGTTAAGTCGGCAGGGATCTGGCGATGACACGGCGTTTGTGGAGATTGACCGCGCGCTCATCGAGCAGGCCCCGGGGCCGGACGCCACGGCGGTGTGGATGGAGCTGGAACGCCCGGATGGACTGCGCCTGCGCATCCGCCCAAGCCACCGTGGCGACATGCTGACACTGCTCGATCGTTTCATGGGGGCCTGATCATGTTGCAGCTAACCCCACAAAGCCGCGTCTTCCTCGCCCGTGAGCCGGCGGATTTCCGCCGCGGGATTGATGGGCTGGCGGCGCTGTGCCGGCAGCGGCTTGGCGAGGACCCCATGGCCGGCGCCATCTTTGTCTTCCGCAACCGTCGGGGGACGTCTCTGAAACTTTTGGTTTACGACGGTCAGGGGTTCTGGCTGTGCCAGAAACGCCTGTCCCAGGGGCGCTTGGCCTGGTGGCCATCAACGTCCGCCGCCAGCTATCGGCTCTCGGCGCGCGAGCTGCAGATTCTACTGTGGAATGGCAACCCCGAGGAGGCCGGGATGGCCGATGACTGGCGGCGGGTGGCTTAGCGGCACGGGCGCCTCGGTGGCGTGCAGTGTGTCGCGGTAGCTCCACGGAAGCCAGGCCGCAGCGTCGGCGAACACCGCCGAGCGGTTCTCCATCAGGGCGCGGAGGTAGTCCAGCGGATTGATCCCGTTCAGCCGGCAGGTCTCGATCAGGCTGGTGAGGACATCGCCGACATAGGCGCCGTGCTCGTTCTTGTAGAACAGGCTGTTATTGCGATAACGCAGGATGATCTTCAGTGCCCGTTCGGCGGTGTTATTGTCCAGCGGCGCCCCGGGAATGTGCAGGAACCGGCTCAGGGCTTTCCAGCGCTTGAGCAGATACTCGAAGGCCCCGCCCAGGCGACTGTTGGGCTCCACCAACCGGTCTTCGAGCTGTTGCTCCATCCAGGTCTTGAGCTCGTCCATCACCTCGCGGCTGTGCTCCTGGTGGTAGGCGAGGCGTTGCGCCGGTGTGAGCTGCTGGTCTTTACAATAGGCCTCGTGCTTGTAGATCGTGGCGATGGCATCGATGACCCGCGCGCATTCGCTGGGGAAGAAGGCCTCGATATCAACAAACTGCCGGCGCCCATGGACCAGGCAGCTCAAGTCCACCGCCTGGTCCTTGTGCTCCTTGGGGGTATTGGCTGCCAGGCCATCGGACATCCATTGGATGGGCGGGAGACTCGGGTCGCGATGGGTCAGGAGATCATCGAGATTCTCGCCCGCGTGCTGGCGCCCGGTGAAGTACAGACAGATCGAGTGCTCGCCCTCGAAGCGCAGGACCGTGGTGTACATCCCCTTGCGCGCAGGCGGCGGGTCGGTCTGGTTTTCGGCGATCAGCGACAGGATGCGCGTGCCGGTGTCGTCCTGGTAGACCAGCGGCTGTTGGGCGCCGAAACGCTTGAGGTATTCGAAGGGCGGATAGGCGCTATCGGCGACCTCCTCGGCCAACTCCCATTGGGTGGCATCGGGCAACGGCATACCCACCAGCTGCTGAAAGGACTCGATGCGTTTGAGCGGCAGGCCCAGATGATAATGGGCCACGGCCAGATTGACCTTCAGGCTCACATCGTAGGTCTCCTGACCCGCCTCGGGTGGCATGTGGGCCACGAACAAGGCGCCGCACGTCCCGCAGCGCAGCTGCTCCAATTCATAGCGGGTGACGTTCGCCAGCGGTTGGCCTCGGAAACGCAGGCGCACCAAGGGGCGTGAGCGGTAGAGCCGCCCGCGCGTACATTCGGGACAGCGATCGCCCGCCTGGTACTGATCATGGGGGCAAAAGAACCGCTCGGCCCCTGGATAATCCGCCGCTCCGAGGCGACCATGGCCTGGTCGCGGTGTCGGCTTTTGCCCATCGCTGCCAACATCCGTTGGCTCGCCCGAGTCCGTTTCTGTATCGCTTGCGCCCTCCGATTGCCTCCCGTCCTCCCCGGGGGCGTCCCCGGCAGGGGGTTCGGGATCACTTGGCGGATCGGATTTGCTCTGCGCGTTCTCGCTCGAATCCGCCGGCCCGTCGGAAGGCTTTGGGGGGGATCGCGTCGTCTTCTCGGTGCGCTTGCCGAAGAGGAGCTTTCTCAGCTTCGCCAGGCTGATGCGTGTCTCCAGCAAGGTGTGCTCAAGCCACAGCAGCGTTTGCAACAGGGGTACGATCTGCTTCTGCGCGGCGGGATCGAGCAGCCCGTGTTGCGCCTGCTCGATCACCCGCTCGACCTCCGCGGCCTCGATCTCAATGGGCTGCGGATCGGTCATTGCCACAGCCGTACCCGGTAGTCCTTCGCCAGCGGATACACCCACACCGTCTTGATCGGTACCTGGCCGAGACGATGATCTCCCAGCTTCCCCCGGCCCTGCGTCTGGCCCACGCAGGTCCAGTTCGCCGCCCGGTAACAGGTCCCGGTGAAACGCTCTGCCTCCACGAAGGTCTCCAGCAACACCGGGCGGTAGCCGTACCGCCCTTCCCAGTGCGCCGGCAGCGAGCGGGCAGCCATCGCCAACAGCTTACTGGCCAGCGAACAGACGCGAACCCAGGGCAGGATCAGAAACCGGGCGTTGTTGATCACACCGCCGAGGTTGCGGTGGCGCTGCGCCCGGCTCCAGCCAATCCACTCATCCCGTGGTCCGCTCTTCCAGGCCGCCGCACCGAAGCCGAGTAGGCCCAGGATCCGTTCCCCCGCCATCGCGAAATAACGCAGCTGCGCCCCGGGCAACGGCTTATAGCCGAGATAGTGGTAGCGGTCGATGTATTCGTTCCACAGCGCACTGCCCGCCCGCTCCACCACCGCAAGGCGTAGATCGGGAAGCTCATGCACCGCCGCCTCCAGCCATGGCTCAGGTTCTGCCTGCGGCGTGCGCCGGGCGAACGACCGGCACGGGTTGACCTTGTGGCGGGGCGCCGGCAGCTCGATCAGCCCTTCACGGTGCATGCGCAACAGCGCCACCCGGCAGCTCATGTCCTTCAGACTGCCGTCGGGTTTGCGCCAGTCAAAGGCCTCGCACACCCGATAAGACAATTGCTGGCGGCTGATGCCGGGCTCGATCTGAATGAGACGGCGAATCTGGGCAATCTCTTCGGCCAGAAACTCCCGCCCGCTGTAGCGCTTGGTCGATGACGTCGTCTTCATGCGCGACGTTGTAGAGGAAACAAATCCTCGTGTCCCGCAGAAAAATCTAAGTCATCAATAAAATCAATTTATCAGCCGACTACTTCCCTATCGTACATCGTCTCGCTTCACTACTCCTGAATCACGCACGGTTGCCGGAAGCACACCTTCGATCCGGCCGACCGGCCATCACTATCCGGTATCGACCATCCAGATCTCGATCCAAAC
>JARRNE010000050.1:0-9187 GCA_037385305.1 Chromatiaceae bacterium
GGAGGTGATGGTGTGGATCGGCAAGTACCGGTTTGCCGATATTTTCGACGAGGCCGATCCCGTCGACGGCAGCTGCCCCGAAGGCTACACCTCCATCAACGCCGGCCACGAGGACGGTGACCATCAGTGCCTGAAACTACGGGACGTGAACGGCGATGGAAATGTGGATGCGGCGGATGAGATCGTCGCGTCAAGGCTGGAGACTCGCCGCTGGGCGGCAATGGAAGGAGCGACGACCGAGTTTCGGAAAATGGAAGGGACTACCTTCAATCCCGAAACCACGCAGCTGTATTTAGCGATGTCTGAAGTGGACCGCGGCATGCTCGATTTCGCGCGTGCCGGAAAGACGCCCCCCGTTATGACCTACGATGAAGGCGGACGAAACCAGATCCGTTTGGATAAGGGAAACGTTTGTGGTGGCGTCTACGTAGTCGACCTCGACGGCAACTACACTGCCATGATCGAGGACGCGAATGGAGATCTGCGCCCTCAGACTTACGAGGAGCCAAATTTCTGCGTCGGCTGCCACGGGGGGATCGGCGCCACCCGCGACGGTATCTTTTCGTTTCACCGCAAGCTGGACTCCGCAGGGGGATCCAAGGGAGGTTGGTACTCTACCTCAAGACCAATGGCGCGGGCGACGAATTCGGAGCGAACCGCGAGGTAATGGACAGGTTCTTCGCTCCAGATGGGACACCCAAGCCAGAGACGCTGGCGCAGCTGCGCGAAGACATCTCGACCCTCTTGTTTGCCTCGAAACAGCGGGCAATGGAACTCAACAAGGCTTACAAGTCGATCGTGATGGAACAGAGTTTCATCTACGGTCGGGACGCGACCATGCAACCGGTCACCAGTGTTCTCAGAGAGGCGGAAGACGGTCAGACGACGGGAATCACGACGCCCGCGCGGGCTTCCTCCCCCCGCGGTACACGAGGGTCGGGTCGTCCGGATGCCGCACCGCCTCGACGGGCGCACGCTGGTGGCAAAACCCCCTCCCGCGCGCTACTGTACGAGCATGTGCGGGCGCTTCGTCCAGTACTCAGACCCCGGCATCTATGCGAGCCGCTTCGACGCGGAGGCGTGCCCTGCGGCTGCACCTCGCTACAACGTGGCGCCCACCCAGCATGTGCTCGTCGTACGCAAGACCGAGGAGGGAAGGCGCGAACTCGTGCCGCTCCGGTGGGGTCTCATCCCCTCCTGGTCGAAGGGGCCGCAGAGCGGCTACCACATGATCAACGCCCGTGCCGAGACGATCGACGCAAAGCCCGCCTACCGAAACGCCTTCAAGCATCGCCGCTGCCTCATCCCCGCTGAGGGCTTCTACGAGTGGAAAAGGATGGGGGTGGCGAAGACACCTTTCCTCATCCACCGGAAGGACGGCGAGCCGCTCGGCATGGCCGGGCTCTGGGAGCGGTGGCGCGGCAAGGACGACGAGACCATCGAGTCCTTCACCATCATCGTGACCGACGCGAACGCCATCGTGCGGGGGCTCCATGACCGGATGCCGGTCATCATTTCGCCGGCAGACTACGCGGCCTGGCTCAATCCCGAGAACAAGGACGCCGACGGCCTCCGCGCACTACTCCGGCCGGCCGATCCGGACCCCTGGACGCTCAGACGGGTCTCGCGCAAGGTAAACAGCCCCAAGAACGACGGCCCCGACCTCATCGAGCCGGTCGTCGCCGCCTAGCCACCCGGGCTAACCCAGTGAGGGCCTGCGGCCACCGCAGCACCTTCGATCGCGCACCTAGGGAACCGACCCTCACACCCCCTCGTGTACCGCCACATCAAACCGCTGCCTCGCGGAGTCGTTCTGACATGAACGGTTCGGCGCGTGCTGCTGCCAAGCAGTAGGCGCCCCGGCAATCCGAGGACGCACCACCAACCTGACAGCTTCTGTCCACGGGTTGGGTGCTTTCTTCTCCGTTCTCCCGCTGTTCGTCCGGCGGATCGAAACCGCCTCAACAAGTATTGCGAAGCCCCATGCCCTCGCAGAGCGCGTAGGATCTGCGGGATGTCATCGCGGGACTTGGGATCGAGCTCGATGGCGGAGATGTCCTGCTCGCCGAGCCGCAAGGTCTGAACGGGCAGGCGGAGACTAGCCGCTTGAATCCTCTGCATTCTCCCCTATCTTCCCCAGCGAACGTGGTCTCGCGACTCTCCCGCTCGCAGCCGGAGCCTGGCCACACGGCCGGGCCACGCTGCTCGTTTTATCAATCGGCTGCTGTTTGTAGGATTGTCAGGATGAAGATCGCCCAAATCGCCCCCTTGCACGAGAGTGTTCCGCCACACGCCTATGGCGGAACGGAACGCGTCGTCCACTACCTCACGGAAGCCTTGGTCGCCCAAGGCCACGAAGTCACGCTCTTTGCGAGCGGCGACTCCGTGACGAGCGCGCAGCTGTACCCGACCGTGCCGGAAGCGCTGCGTCTCGCCCCGCAGCGACGCGACCCCCTCGCCTGGCACCTGATGCAGCTCGCCGAGATCGCGCGCCTGGCGGGCGATTTTGACGTGGTCCATTTCCACAGCGATCCGCTGCATTATCCCCTCTGGAGGCACATTTCCACGCCCCAGCTCACGACCCTCCATGGAAGGCTCGATCTCCCCGATCTGAAGCCGCTCTACACGGAATTCCGGGATATGCCGGTGGTGTCCATTAGTGACCACCAGCGCCGCCCACTTCCCATGGCGCACTGGATCGGGACGGTGTACAACGGGTTGCCGCCGGATCGTTACACGTTCCGTTCGCAAGCTGGCGACTATCTGGCCTTCCTGGGACGGATCTCCCCTGAAAAGGGTCCGGAGTCGGCTATCCAGATCGCTATCCGCACTGGGCTGCCGCTGCGCATGGCGGCCAAGGTAGACCCGGTAGACCAAGAGTACTTCGAGACGCGCATCCGACCCTGGCTGGACCATCCGCTCATCGAGTTCATCGGGGAGGTGGATGAGGCTGGAAAGGATGCGCTGCTCGGCGGTGCTCTGGCGTTGTTGTTTCCGATCGCCTGGCCCGAGCCCTTCGGTCTGGTGATGACCGAGTCAATGGCCTGCGGCACTCCGGTCATCGCCTTCCGGCGGGGCTCGGTGCCCGAGGTCATGGCCGACGGGGTGACCGGGCTCGTGGTCGAGGACCTGGAACAGGCTGTCGCTGCCGTCGGGCGCATTGGCGAGATCGATCGCGCGGCGTGCCGCGCTTGGTTCGAGGAGCACTTCAGCGCCGAGCGCATGGCGCGCGGATATACCGATCTCTATGGCACGTTGATCGCCTCCCGCGCCGAGGCCGTTTATGACCTGCCGCGGGCAGTCCGCGCTCACGCGAGCCACCCCGAGGACCGCCCCAGCCACCAGCTGCTCGCATACATTCACCCCGCGGCAGGCGAGGAGCATCCTGAGTAGGAGCCAGCACTGTGCCCCATGCGATTCGCGTTGACGACCGCTGGTACATCCCTGCCACGTCCTCGCGCGCGGATGATCGCACTCGGGTGCTGAAGTCGGCGGATGGATTCGCCGTCTTCAGCCGCCATGGGGAAATGAGTCGCGTCGGTCTCGGTGAGCAGGGGCTCTATCATCTCGGCACCAGGCACCTGTCCGAGTGGCGGCTTCTGGTCGAGGGACACGAACCGATGCTGCTCAATTCCACGGTGCGACGGGACAACAGTCGTCTGGCGGTGGATCAAACCACGCCGGATCTCAACAGCGGCGGACGCACGCGGATTCCCAAAGGCACCGTGCACCTGAAGCGGGAGCTGGCCGCCCATGACTGCGCCCTCACCGAGCGGCTAACGGTGGTCAACTACCATGATTCGGCGCTCTCGATTGGCCTGGAATACCATTTCGCGGCGGACTTCCGTGACATCTTCGAGGTGCGCGGCCAAGCCCGGGAACGCCGCGGTGAGATCCATGCGCCGGAGGTGTCCGCTGACGGCGTGATCCTGACTTACGCGGGACTCGACGCAGTGGTCCGCCGCACCCGAATCGCCTTCGACCCCGCGCCCGCGTCCTTGGGCCCTGAGGCGGCGCGGTTCGCTGTCGATTTGCTCCCCGGCGCGACCTGGACGCTTGAAATTTCCGTCGCCTGTGCCAGCGGAGGCGCCCATTTCTGTATCGCCGATCACGGCCGGGCCCTGGCCGCGGTGGAAAGCGAGGTCGCATTCGACCGTGCCTCCCGGGTCGAGATCTTCACCGACAACGAGCAGCTCAACGACTGGATCAACCGCTCCGCCGCTGACCTTCAACTGCTCATCACCGAGACCCGTCACGGGCTCTATCCCTACGCTGGGGTGCCGTGGTTCTCGACCCCCTTCGGCCGCGACGGATTGATCACCGCTCTCCAGACCCTCTGGTCGCAACCGTCCATTGCGGCGGGTGTGCTCCAGTTTCTGGCCGCCACCCAGGCAGACCATGAGGATCCCGAGGTGGACGCCGAGCCCGGCAAGGTCATCCACGAGCTGCGCGAGGGGGAGATGGCGGCACTCGGCGAGGTGCCGTTCAGGCGCTATTACGGATCGGTGGACGCGACACCCTTGTTTGCGATGCTGGCCGGGCGCTATCAGCGACGGACGGGCGACACTGGGTTGATTGAGCGCCTCTGGCCCAACCTGGAGCGCGCCCTGCGTTGGATCGACGAGCGCCTGGCTCGCGACGGCTTCCTGGTCTATCGACGACAGGGCGCGCGCGGCCTGCTCCATCAGGGCTGGAAGGACTCGAGTGACGCCATCTTCCATCGCGACGGACGCCCGGCCGAGCCACCCATCGCGCTCTGTGAGGTGCAGGGTTATGCCGAAGAGGCGCTGCGTCGCGGGGCCGATCTTGCCGAGCGATTGGGCCACAGCGCGCATCGTGATGCCTGGCGTGCCCGCGCGGCCTCCCTGCGGCAGCGCCTGGAGGCCAATCTCTGGGTCGAAGAGATCGGCAGCTTCGCCCTCGCACTGGACGGCCGCGGCCGACCCTGCGCGATCCGCACCTCGAACCCGGCGCATCTGCTCTTCACCGGCAGCATCGCCTTGGAACGGGCCAGGCGCTTGGCAGCCCAGCTGGCCTCGCCAGCCGCCTGCAATGGCTGGGGGCTGAGGACCGTCTTTGCCGGCGAGCCTCGCTATAACCCGATGTCTTACCATAACGGATCGGTCTGGCCGCATGATACAGCGCTGGCCGCTGCCGGGCTCGCCCAGTACGGCTTTGCCGATGCCGCCCTGAGGCTGATCGAGGGGCTGTTCAACGCCTCCATCCACTTCGACCTCCATCGTCTGCCCGAGCTCTTCTGCGGCTTCGACCGCCAAGTCGGCCAGGCACCCACCAACTACCCCGTCGCGTGCTCGCCGCAGGCCTGGGCCAGCGGCGCCGTGTTCATGCTCGTACAGGCGATGCTCGGCCTCGATTTCGAGCCGGATGAGCCCCGGGTGAAGTTGCGCCGACCTCGGCTTCCGGACTATGTCAGTTGGCTCAGGGTCCGCGGACTGTGCCACGGCGAGGGCCAGCTGGATTTCAGCGTTCATCGCAGTGGCGACGGGACCGCGGTGCGGGTCGAGCGCCGGGTCGGCGATCTCGAGTTGATCGTCACCCTGTAGCGGTCGCGCCAACGCGGCCTCGTGGCGTGTCCCGTGCGGGCCAACGGTGAGCGGCGCGTGTGGATGGGCATTCTTGGCTGGTTCCGCACAGCATTGGATCGGCTGCCCGTTAGAAACCACTGGTAAGGGCAGGCCCAACAGTCGTCCCGTGATCCGCCATCTGGAGAAAAGCCAGTGTCGGCAGGTCGCCTGGCCGAGGAGCTGACCCAGCGCGAAGGCCTGGAGGCAGCCCCTGCGCTGATCGAGCAGCTGCGCAAGCGTGCCTTGGGTGCGGTGAGACGACTAACTGGCAAGGGCGTCATTGCAGCGGCAGGAACCGATGCGGGCGGGACGACTTGGCGCGTCGCTTGATGCCCGCCGATCAAGCCGCAAGGCGCTCCTGCACCCGCTTGTTGCCCTGCCAATAGCCCGCACCAGTCTCGATGGGTGGGGGGGTGCGCGTGTCGGCCATGCATATGGCCAGTCGCGCGTTACTTTTGTGGCAATGGCAGTTGCTGCACGAGATGTCGCATCGGCCCGATCAACGAGGCCGGTAAACACGGCAGTCCGCTGACGATGGCCACCGAGGCCGCTGCGGCGTATGACAAGGTCTGTATGCTCAGGACCAATGCCCACACCTGTGTGTCGAACATGTCTCCGTCCGGGCGTCCGAGCACGCCGGCAGCTGCCAGCAGAAGGGCCACCAGAAAAAGCAGCTCCTCGCGACAGTCCAGCAAGGCCCGCAGCACGGCATTGGTTGGGGCGCGTTTGGGTGTGCGGCAGAAACCGATGCGCCGGGTAATGAAACCGGTGAGCATGGCGCGGGCAATGACATGTGACAACGCCAGCCCAGTCAGCCCGGCGGCCAGGCTCTGGCGCAGGGTCGCCTCGACCCGCCGCCGGTACAGAAAGAACATCTTGGCCAGTTTGAAGAAAAACAGCGCCAAGGGCAGCACGGCAAAGACCACATACGGTGGCGCGACATCGGCAGGGTCCAGGACCATAGCCGCCGACCAACCGATGGCAGCCAGGTTGAAGACCAGATTGAAGCCGTCGGCGAGCCAGGGCAGCCAACCGGCGAGGAAGTGATAGCGCTGGCCGCGCGTCAACTTGGTGGCTTCGAGACCGAGCAGTTGGCTGATGTGATGGCGCATGATGAGGACCGCGCCATAGGCCCAGCGGAATCGTTGCTTCTTGAGGTCCAGGAAGGTGTCCGGCATCAGCCCCTTGCCATAACTGTGTGGAATGTAGGTGGCCGCACAGCCGAGCTCGAAGATCCGCAGGCCCAGCTCGGCGTCCTCGGTTATGCACCATTCGGCCCAGCCTTCCACTTCCTCCAGGACCCGGCGTCGCACCAGGGTCATGGTGCCGTGCTGGATAATGGCATTGCGTTCGTTGCGCGTGACCATGCCGATATGGAAGAAGCCGCGGAACTCTGCCTGGCACATGGCTTTGAAGGCGTTTTGGTCGCCGTCGCGGTAATCCTGTGGCGCCTGCACGATCGCCATGTTGGGATCACTGAACAGGGGTACCAGTTCGCGCAGCCAATTGGGCTCGACCAGATAGTCGCTGTCGATCACCGCCACCACGTCGGCAGACGGGTCGGTCTGGCGCAGGGCGAAGTTCAACGCGCCAGCCTTGAATCCGGCCAGCGGATCGACGTGGATGAAGCGAAAGCGTGGCCGCAGCTCTTCACAGTGTCGCTCGACCGGCTGCCAGACAGTCGGGTCCTTGGTGTTGTTGTCGATGACCACGACTTCGTAGTTGGGATAATCGAGCGCGGCGAGGGCGTCCAGCGTTTGGACCAGCATGTCAGGTGGCTCGTTGTAGGTCGGTACGTGCACCGACACCATGGGTAGCTCGCCGTCGGCCACAATGCCGCGTTGCGGGGCGCGCCGCCACTGCTTTAGCCACAAGGCCTCGGCCCATTCATGGGCTTCGGCCAACAGCACCACTATGACCCCCAGAGCGGCCACGAAGAGCATGACCCCGACTGCCAGCGTAGCCGGCGTGAGGTATTGCTGTGAGAAGTCATAGAGCATCCACACCGCAAAGGTCGTGATGGCATAGGCGACCAGGGCGAGAAAACCGCGTCCCGACGAGCCTAGACCGCTGCTGTCGCGGAACAGCAACGCTAGTATGATGACGGAAAGGCCGATGCTGATGGCGGCCAGGCCATGCCATTCCGGGATACGCACCACCGGTGCAGTGAAGGCAAACTTGGGCTCGCGGTCGGCATTGTAGATGCCCCAGTAGCTGCCGGCCTCGCCCTCCAACTCGCGCTTCCAAAGTTGATCGAAGGCTTCCATGAGATAGTAGGTGTAACCTTCGCGTTGAGCCACTGCGAGAAACCGGCGCAGGAACTTCGCCTGGTTGGCCTGGCTGGCGACCGCGCCGTGCCGCGTACGCCCCTTGCTCGGCCAGCCCACCTCCGCGATGACGATCGGCTTGTCCGGATAGGTGCGCGCCAGCTCTTCGTAGCGGGCCACCACATAGTCCACCGCCTTGTCGACTGGGATGCCTTCCCAGTAGGGGAGGAGGTGGACGGCGATGAAGTCGACGTGTTCGACCAGTTGCGGATACTTCAACCAGACGTGCCAGGGTTCGGCGGTGCTGATGGGGCCCCAGATCGACTGGTGGACCCGATCGAGATGACTGATCATCTGGTCGACGGTCTGTTCGCCGCGCAGAATGCTCTCGTTGCCGACAATGACGCGCACGACATCACGGTAGTTTGCCCTATAGACGCGGATCAACTTCTCTATTTCACGCTCGTTGGCCTTCGGATAAGGGCCTAGCCAGGCCCCCAAGGCGACATTGAGGCCGTGTGCCTTGGCCAGTTGCGGGATCTCGCCGAGTGTTCCTTCCACCGTATAGGTGCGCACCGCATAGGCGTCGCCGGCGAGCAAGGCGAGGTCCTCGTCGATCTCCGCCGTGGTCGGGAAGGCCTTGCGCATCGGATTCTCGTTGCCGCGCATCGGGGAAAAGGAGAACCCCTCGACCTTGGCCGGCCAGGCCGGTTCTATGTCCGGCTGATTGACCACCGCCCAAAGCAGTACCGCCAGGCCGGCCATCAAGACTGTGATGAACGCACTGGAACGGCTCATTCCCAAGCGACACTCTTGCTCATGATCCCGCGCGATTTCTTGCGCGCTCCAGCCTCCCGTTGCAGCCGCCGTGTCCCAAGCTGTGTGATCTGTCGCAAGTTTAGGTACGAAATTCTCCCGATGTCCGACTTTCGGTCAGGGTGTGTCCCCAACCGGAGGCCGGGGGACCAGAACGTACCATTGCCAGGTCCCGTCGAATGGCCGCACCAGATAGTCAGTCTCGAGCTGGGCGCGCAGTGCCTTGCCCGGCAGTAAGGCGAAAAGGTCCGTATACCCAGCCGGTATGGCTATCGGGGCATCACGCGATTGCAGCAGCAACTGCACGTGGGGCTGCAGCCAGTAGCTCAATGACAAGAGCTCGCCCACATTCACGGCCCCGTCGCTGGCCAGGATAAGTGGATGGGGCGCACTGTTGACCCGCCGGGCAAAGGCGCCGTTCTTCGCGCTGTAAGACTTGGTCCACCAGGTGTCGGCGGCCAGGATCCACCCCTGGGAGACCAGGCCAGCGCCCACCGTCAGCGCCAGCAGGGCGGTCGC
>JARRNE010000051.1:0-8705 GCA_037385305.1 Chromatiaceae bacterium
CGCTATGTGTGTGGCCGCCGCAGTGGTCTTTTCTTAGTTCCCGCGCTCGGGATGAAGCCGCCGGGAGGGAATCAGTGCCTTGGCGAGGCGGGAAGTCGAGCTGGACAGCGGGCCTTGAATTAGCGCCCGCTGATATACTAATATATCTCGGTAGTAGAATTCGCATGCCGTTCATGGGCGCGCAGTAAAGGAGCTGCCATCCTCAGCAGCACGGCCCGTGAACGAGAGGCGCTGCAAGTGCAGCGCCGTGGGGCGAGTCGGGAGACCTACCATGAGCTTTGACGCATTGACCATCGCCGGCATCGTGTTGGGAGCGCTCAGCGGCGCGTTCCTCCTTGTGACGGCCGCGGTCCAGGCCCGCAGGCGGTGAGAGCACCGGAAGTGACGATTCCGGTCGCTGACGGCGGCGGCGAATGAGGCGTAAGACTCGCGCAAGCGAACAGCGAGACGACCCCGGCCACGTGCCGGGGTTTTTTGTGCCAGCGGGTCTTGGCCACGATGATCCACACCGCGCGGTGCACGGCACAGCGCTCGCGGCAGAGGCGACCGCCACCTCGTCCGTCATTGGTGAGAAACTCTGGGACTGCCCCTCGTGAGGCCAGCCGCCCGGGGGCCAGGCGCACCTGGGTCAAGCCGTACAGCAGGCAGCGAGCGGCGACACCCGCCACCTCCACCTGCCGATTCAGCTTGCGGACAATGCCCAGCGCCGGGTACAGCTGGTAATCGCCCGGCTGCGAGGCAATGCAGGAGGGGTGCCTTACGTGAGCGTCTCGGCAATTGACATCACCGCGTGCAGAGAAGCGGAGGAGGCACTGCGTTGCCGCGCCGAGGAGACCCTGCGAAAGAGTGAAGCGCAGCCGCCACAAGCGGGCGATGCGGAAGAGCGCAAGGTGGGAGCCGCCCGCGGCGAGGGAGTAAAGGTTGCGGCTGACGCCGTCCAGGTCGGCCTCACCGCAGCGCCTCGTAACGGGTGGAGCGCACGCCGTGCAGGAGCCGGTCCACCTCGTCGCCGCTGACACCGAGGATCCGCAACGCCTCGGCGCCCAGGCGCAGGCTGGTCTCCAAGATCTCCGGATAAGCCAGCGTGGCACCGGCGGCAAGCAGGTGGCCGACGCCCGCCAGGTCCTTGGCCCGGGCGATCACCTGCAGGTCGGGACAGGTATTGCGCAGGTGGGCCAAGGCCCGGAGCGCCGTACGGGGGTGGTCCACCGTCAGGATGACGAGCGCGGCCTGATCCACGCGGACGGCGACGAGCAGATGCGCGTCGCTGATATCCCCGAAGTAGACCGGGAGGCCGTCCTTGCGCCCTTGGGCCACGCGCTCGGGATCCTTCTCGACGACGACGATGGGGACGCCGCTGCTTTGGAGCAGGACGGCCACGCTGTGCCCGACCCGCCCATAGCCGCCGATGATCACCTGCCCCGGCCCCATGAGCGCCGGCACCTCCGCCGCTGGGGCCTTGCGGGGAGACTCGAGCCGAGCGGCCAGGCGGTTGCCCAGGCCCACCAGCAGCGGCGTCAGCATCATAGAGACAGAGATGAGGGCGGCGCCGAGCACGAAGTTGCCGTCCGAGATCACCCCCAGCGCCTTGGCCGATCCGAGCAGAACGAAACCGAACTCTCCGGCCTGACCGAGTAGAAAGCCCACGCGCACCGCTGTCGCGGGACCGAGGCGGAAGGCCAGTGCCAGGGCCGTCAGGACCGCAATCTTAAGCAGCACGATCACGACCACGTCCGCCGCCACCCGCCCCGGGTGCGCCGCGACGGCCTGCAGGTCGATGGACATGCCAACGGCCACGAAGAACAAGCTCATGAGCAGGCCCTTGAAGGGCTCGACCAGGGCCTGGATCTGGTACCTGTAGCGCGAGTCCGCCACCAGCATCCCCATCAGAAAGGCGCCCAGGGCCATCGACAGCCCGGCCTGGGTCATGGCCCAGGCGGACAGGAACACCGCGAGCAGAATGGCCAACAGGAAGCCCTCGCGGTTCTGGTCGTGACCGAGGCGGTCCAGAGCCTTGGGCACCAGGTAGCGCCCGAAGACCACCACCAGGGCGATCATGCCGATCACGATGCCGATCTGCTGCCACAACGGGATTCCGCCAGAGAGGGTGCCCCGCTCCGAGAGGATGGGCACCAGGGCGAGCAGCGGGACCACCGCCAGGTCCTGCAGCAACAGCACGGCGAAGGCGGCCGCGCCGTGCCGGCTCGCCGTCTCCCCCCGCTCGTGGAGGATCTGCATGACGAGCGCGGTCGACGACAGGGCCAGCGTCAGTCCGGTAATCAGGGCCGTCTGCCAGCTCAACGCGCGGAGCAGAACATAGGCCGCGATCAGGGAGCCCGTCACGAGGACCTGCAGGACGCCGAGGCCGAACACCTGGCGGCGCATGGACCAGAGCTGCCTGGGGTGCATCTCGGTCCCGATCAGGAACAGCAGCAGCACCACACCCAGCTCGGTGAAGTGGCGCACCGCCTCGACGTTCTCGGTCAAGACCGGCCCAGGGGAGTACGGGCCCACCACCACGCCTGCGACCAGCAGCCCCAGAATGGACCCCAGTCCGGCCCGGCTGAACAGGCCCACGGCCACGGTGGCCACGACCAGCAGCCAGACGAGCGAAAACAGAAAATGGGTGTCGAGCTCCATAGGCCCCATCAGACCATGTTCGCGGCCGGGTGGGAACGTCGGGCGTCGAGCGGCCCCAATGGCGCGCGGGCTCGAGCACAGGGGGCAAACCGGCCGCATCTTCATGGCGAATAGCGTCGGGGCGTCCTCCATGATGCTGCGGCTGGCCACACGTGCAATACGCTCCGCTACTGCACGGCTCCTCGGCGCGGCTGGCGCTGGAAGGCCGCGAGGCGGATGCTGCGGCCTTGCTGGAGCGCAGCAGCTTCCCAGAGCTGGAGGCGGCGCTCGTGCAGATCGCGTCCTTGGAGGAGCGTTGCGCGGGAGCAGCCAGGCAAACAAAGTGACAGCGTGCAAACAACCGGCGCAGGTTCTCGGGGTGCAAGTCCGCCGGTCCTAACGATCCATGCCGTGCGCCCGCCACTGGGTCCCGTTGGGAGTCCGATGCAGATCAGGTGAAGAGCGCCGACGAGACCAAAAGAGCGAGAACCAGAGCCGCCAAGACGTAGCCCGCATAGAGCGTCACCCGGCCATGGTGCATCCGCGCCAGACGGGCCGCAATCCATCGGCTGAGATCGATCAATGGACGCAAGGTCAGCCGGTCGAACACATGGACGAGCGTAGCGCGGCGGCGTACGGCGGTGACGAATGCCCCTTGCCGCTCCGTGTCCTCGTCGACCACGGGGCGCAGAAGGCGGTCGAAAAGGACGCGCACGGGTGCGGCAAAGGCGGTTGCCGTGTAGGTCATCTCCGGGCGCAGGCGCGTCAGCCCTGCGTCCCACAGGCTGCGCCTGCTCACGCGATGGCGCCGGCGCTGGGCTCGGGCGAGGCCCCAGACCACAAGCACGAGAAAGACGAGCACGGCAAAGGTCAGGGCCGTGGACATAGCAAAGATGACGGGCGTTGCGCTTCCGCCGGAGTGGAGCACCACCAGCCCGCGCAGGGGCAGCAGCCCGCGCCCGATCTGGGCGCCGATCTGGGTGAGGTCGGCAGCGATGCCGTGCGCAAGCGCAGGGGCGCCGGAGAAGAAGGCGGGCACCAGCGCGGCGGTCGCTTCCGTACCGGCCAGTGGGGCCGCGAGACGCCCGAGGACGGGGATCACCGCAGTGGCGAGGATGCCCAGTCCCAAACAGATCACCGTCAGGATTCCGATGGGCAGGGTTGTGCTGAGCGGCATCCGGCGCACAGCTGCGGCCTCCGGGGACCGGGGCAGGCCCATGAGAGTGGCGCCGGCGAGCATCACGAAGCAGGTGAGCGCCAGCCCGGCGGTGAGGGCAAGCAGGGCGCCGGAGAGGGCGAAGGTAATGCGCACGGGCACAGAATCCACCTCCACCACGCGCAGCAGCGATTCCAGGGTGAGCCACTCGCTGACGAAGCCGTTGAACGGGGGCAGGGCAGCGATGGCGAAGGTGCCCAGCAGGAACAGCGTGGCGAACAGCGGCACGCGTTTCATCAAGCCGCCAAGGGCATCGAGATCGTCCGTCCCCGTGGCCGAACGGATGGCGCCGTTGCCGAGGAAGAGCAGCGTTTTGTAGGCGGAGTGATTGAGCATGTGGTATAGACCCGCGACGAGCGCCAAGCCCGCCAGGACCGGCCGCTCGAGGGCGGCGAAGGCGAAGCCGGCACCGAGGGCGGCGACCACGATGCCCAGATTCTCGATCGAGCTGTGAGTCAGCAGATGCGTCATGCGCTGGGCCATCAGGGCATAGACGATCCCAAGCAGCGCGGTCACGGCCCCGGTCACCAGCACCACGAGCGCCGGCTCCAGCGCGTGACGCGCGAGGGGGCCGTCGATGATCCAGAGCGCAAACACGCCGAGGTTGAGCGTGGCCCCCGAAAAGACGGGCGTGAGACTGCGCGGGGCGGCCGCATAGCCATCGTGCATCCAGACATTCATCGGCACGATGCCGGTCTTGACACCGAAGCCGAAGAAGGTGAGCAGGAAGCCCGCCCAGATGACGCCTGGCGAAAGCGCAGGCGCGGCCGCCGCAATGCCGGCAAGGGACCAGGTGCCCGCGGCGCCCGCGAGCACCAGGAGTCCGGCTAGGGCCGCGAGCGCCCCCGCCTCCGACAGCGCCAGCGTCAGGTAGCCCGCCCGGACGTTCTCCTGCTGACGGCTGTCGAAGGTGACCAGCGCCCAGAGCGCGAGCGACATAACCTCCCAGGCGAAGATGAAGCTCAGGACGCCGCCTGCGAGCAGCACCGCAGCCATGGCCCCGTAGAGCAGAACGAGGAGGGCGAGCAGTGCGCGCTCTCGAGCAGGTGAGTAGCGTTTGGCGTCGTATGCGACGAACGCGACGCAGAGCCCGAAGACGCTGGCTGCGATGATCAGGAAGAACCCGCGCACCGGGTCCAACGTGAAGGTGAAGCCCGCCAGGAAGGCCAGCGGGGCTGGCTGGACCTCAGCCGTGGCGCCGCCGCCGAGCAACGCGCCAGCGCCTCCGGTCACGGTCAGCAGGGCCGCCGCCCAACCGCTCAGCACATATGCGGCACGGCGCAAACGCGGCATGGGGACTGCCAACGCCAGAAGCGCGAAGGCGAGCGCCACGTAATTCCCGACAACCCCGTCCCACGCAATCCCGTTCCAAACGGATCCGTTCATCTGGCGATCCCGTTCATTTCAGGGAGACCGCCCGCCGCGAAGAGCAGGAAGGAAGACGAAGACAAAGAAGAGAAACAAGAGAAGCCCCGTGTGCTTCGTATCCTTCGTGGTTGAGCTTCCGAATGCCGGTTCACGGCAGCTCCTCGACTTCGCAGGTTCCGGTGCGCCCGGTCACCGCGAGCAGCCCGTGCAGGATGGCCAGCGGCGGGGGCGGACAGCCGGGGATCACGAGATCCACGGGAATCACCCCATCGACGCCGCCAGCGCTGGCGAAGCTCCTCCCGAAGACGCCGCCGTTGAGGGCGCACACCCCCATGGCGACCACCCGTTTCGGTTGGGGCATGGCCTCGTAGGACTTGATGAGCGGGGTGCGCATGGCCTCCGTTACCGGGCCCCCGACAAGGAGCACGTCGGCGTCCCGCGGGCTCGCGGTGATGAAAATGCCGAAGCGGTGCAGGTTGTAGGGTGGGGCGTCGATCAGGCGCACCTCCCCCATGCAGGCCCCGCAGGCACCGGCATCGATGTAGCGCACGTGCAGCGAGCGGCGAAAACGCCGGCCGAGCGGCGGCCCGGTCCGCGGACCGGGTGCCGTCCAGCTGAAGTCCTTGCTCCAGGGAAGGGCCCCCTCGCCGTGCCGGCAGCGCTGACAGTGCACACAGCGGCCGAAATCCACCGCCATTCCCGCGGCAACCGCACGCAGTGCCCCGGTCGGACAGCGCTCGGCGATGTCGGGGGGCTGGTGCGAATCCGCACGCGGGCGCCCGGGCCCGATGCCGGCGGCGGGCTCCTCCCGATGCGGCCAGGCGGTGGTGCGGATTCCGCGGAGAAGGCTGCGCAGGGGCCAGCTGCTCATCAGCGATCGTTCTCCGCTACGGTCAGGCCGAAGCTGGCGAGGATGATGGGAAAGTCCTGGAAAGCCGCCCCTTCGACAGCCCGATGAAACGCGTGCCAGTTGCGGAAGCCGGGTGTGCCCAAACGCAGCCGGGCGACCAGTCCGCGCTCGTCCAAGCGGACCCAATGGAAGGTCGCGCCGGCGGGTGCCTCCACCCAGGCAAGGGCGCCGCCGGGCTCGGGGTGACAAGGCGCGGCGACCGGGCCATTGGGCAGCGTCTCCAGATGCCGACGGATGAGGTCGGCGCTCGCGCGGATCTCGTCGAAGAACACCCGCATGCGGGCATAACCGTCGCCCTCGGTCTCGTGTGCCACCTCTGGTGGGGTCTCCGTGTAGCCGCCGTAGGGAAGCGCACGGCGGAGGTCGATTGTGCGCCCGGCAGCGCGCGCGACCGGGCCTACCACGCCGTAGGTCGCCGCGAGGGTGGGCGTGAGGGTGCCCATCTCCTCGATGCGATCGAGGAAGCTCGAGCTATGCGTGAGCAGCCGCTCGTACTGCGCGAGCCGCGCTGCGCCCCTACGGACGCCCGTCGCGAGCCGGGTGAGCTCTGCCGCGTCCGGGCTCCAGGCGAGGCCGCCGGGCACCGCCAGCCCGAAGAGGTAGCGGTGGCCGCAGACCTCGCCGGCGAGGCGCAGCAGGTCCTCTTCAATCTCCTGGCCCATCGCCTTGCCGACCACGAGAGCGGTCGCGCCGGCCAGCTGGGCGATCGTGCTGGCGTGGTAGCGGATCCGCTCCAGCTCTGCGAAGACCACCCGCAGCGCCTCGGCGCGCGGCGGCACCTGAGAGCCGGCGAGCTTCTCCAGTGCCTGGCAATAGCTCATGGCGTGGCTGAAGGCGGCGTTCCCGCTGAAACGCTCGGCCAGCAGCAGTGCGTCCGCCGGCGCCCGACCCTCGGCGATCTTCTCCACACCGCGGTACTTGTAGAAGAGCCGCGTGTGTGCCTGGCGGATCTGTTCGCCCGGCGTCTCGAGCAGCCACAGACCGGCCTCGGCGTAATCGCCCCAGACCGGGCCCACGGGGAAGACGAGCGCACCCTGCTCGTCCAGAAGCCGGCGCGGCCGCCACTCGTCGCCGCGACCAGGCTCGCGCGGGCGCGTGCCGGGGTTGAACGCCGCCCGCATGGGGGCCACGTCCTCGGGCCACTCGTCGTCATGCAACACGAAGTCGCCCAGGAAGGGATGACCGGCGAACCGGACACCAAACAGATCCTCGGCTTCCCGTTCGTGCCAGTCCGCTGCGTGCACCGTGTCGCTGATGGCCGGCAGCTGCGCACGCGAAGCGGCCGTAGTGGCAATCTCTACCAGGCAGGACTCATGGGGCGCATAAAAGAAATACCGGACCGTGAGTTTGTCGCCGTCCCCCAAGTGGTCTACCACGAGCGTGGCGAACTCGAAGCCCTGCTCTGCCACCAACAGGCGGGCGAGCCCCGGGACGGCCCCCGGCACCGCGTACACGGTCAGTCGGTCAGCGAGCTCGCGTACCGCGGCATCGCGGGTGCGAGCGCGGAGAATCTCAGCAATCTCGTTCCGTCTGCTCACGGTCCGCCCCCAAGCTGCAACGCGGCCTGCTGCAGCAGTGTGGCCAAAGGTGGCGGCAGATAGAAGCCGAAGACCAACACCGGGGCAAAGGCAACCGCCAGCGCTGCCAACCCGGTCACCGGCAACCGCGGCGTCGGTGCGGACTGCGGCTCGCCGAACACGATCCGCCTCGCTGCGTAAAGAATCCCGGCGAAGGCAAGCACGATGAAACCGGTGAGCAGCCCGCTGGCCAGGTAGGCCCCTTGGCGAAAGCCGCCCGCGAGGATGTCGAACTCGGCGACGAACAGCCCGAAAGGCGGCGCGCCGCCGATGGCCAGCGCACCGATGAGACAGGCCGTACCTACCGCCGGGGAGCGGCTGATGAGCCCGCGCACGGCGGCGATCTCCTGGGTGCCGGCGACCACCGCCGCCATCCCAGCGGCGTAGAAGCAGAACGACTTGGTGAACGCGTGGGCAAACAACTGATACAGGGTGCCGAGCTGGTGGGCGGCCGCCCCCAGTCCGCACGCCGTGAGGATAATGCCCATGTGCTCCACGGTGGAGTAGGCGAACAGGCGCTTGAAATCGTCCACTTGGAGCAGGAGGAACGCGGCCGTCCCCACAGTGATGAGCCCCGCCGCCAGATACCAGTTGGCGGGCTGGGGGATGCCCGGATTGACGCTGAGCGCCGGATAGATGCGCAGCAGCATGTAGAGTGCCGCGCTCGTCTCCACGCCCGAGAGCAGCGCGCAGATCGATGCCGGCGCTTGGCTGTGGGCATCGGGCAGCCAGGTGTGGAGCGGCACCAGGCCGGCCTTGGCGCCAAAACCCACCAGCCAGAGCGCGAAGCTCATCTGTAGTATCGCCGGCTGCAGCTGCGGCGCGGCGGCGAGCAGGCCGTGCCAGGTGACGGGCTGCCCCTGATCGCCGATGCCATAGTACAGCAGCAGGACACCCAACAGCGCGATGATGGCCCCCATGCTCGTGAGCACCACATACTTCCAGGCCGCTTCCAGAGCCTCACTACGGTCCTCGTAGGCGACAAGAAAGGCCGAGAAGACGGTGGTCAGCTCGA
>JARRNE010000052.1:0-8634 GCA_037385305.1 Chromatiaceae bacterium
AGCCGCCAAGGCGTTAAGGACGCCAAAGGGATAGAGAAGTCAACCGCGGAGACGCGGACGGCGCAGAGGGGAAGTGCTAGTCCTTTGCCGTTCTCGACGTGGGGCCAGCAGCCCCGAGGACCTGCTGAGCCAAGCCCCACAAATTCAGCCAATGAGGTTCACCATGGCAGAGATCCGGCAGCTGTCGAGTGCCGATGCGAATTTCCAGCGTGAGCTCGACCGGCTTCTCGCCTGGGAGTCCGTCGCCAACGTGCAGGTTCGGGCGACGGTCGACACCATCATCCACAGTGTGCGCCAGCGCGGCGACGCGGCGCTCCTGGACTACACCGCCCGCTTCGACCGCTGGGAGCCTGCCGCGGCGGCGGACCTGGAGATCCCGCATGCCCGCCTCGAGCAAGCCTGGCATGCCATTGACGCCGCCCGGCGCGATGCACTGGAGCACGCGGCCCGACGCATCCGCGCGTATGCGGAGCATCAGAAGCTTGCCGACTGGAGCTACCAGGAGGCAGACGGGACCCTGCTGGGGCAGCGGGTGACGCCGCTCGACCGAACCGGGCTATATGTTCCGGGCGGAAAGGCGGCCTATCCCTCCTCGGTGCTCATGAACGCCATCCCCGCAAAGGTCGCCGGGGTGCGGGAGCTCATCATGGTGGTGCCGACACCTGCCGGAGAGACCAACGACCTGGTGCTCGCGGCGGCCCATCTGGCCGGCGTGGACCAGGTGTTCGCCATCGGTGGCGCGCAGGCCGTGGCCGCCCTCGCCTACGGGACCGACTTGGTGCCGGCGGTGGACAAGATCGTCGGGCCCGGCAACATCTACGTGGCGACCGCCAAGCGCGCGGTGTTCGGCCGGGTCGGGATCGACATGATGGCCGGACCCTCTGAGATCCTGATCCTGTGCGACGGCGGCACGGATTCGGACTGGATCGCCATGGATCTCTTTTCTCAGGCCGAGCACGATGAGGACGCTCAGTCCGTCCTGATCGCGTGGGACGCCGCCTTCATCGAGCGCGTGAAGGCCAGCATCGACCGGCTGCTCCCCACCATGGAGCGCCAGTCCGTCATAGCCACCGCGTTACGCGAGCGGGGCGCCCTCGTCCTCGTGCAGGACATCGACGAGGCGGCCGAGATCGCCAACCGGATCGCGCCGGAGCACGTGGAGCTGTCGGTGGCTGACCCGCAGCCCCTGGCCGCCCGGATCCGACACGCCGGTGCCATCTTTCTCGGGCGCCACACCGCCGAGGCTTTGGGAGACTATTGCGCCGGCCCCAACCACGTGCTGCCCACCTCCCGCACAGCGCGCTTCACCTCTCCCCTTGGGGTCTATGACTTCCAAAAGCGATCCAGCCTGATCATGGCCTCCCCCGCCGGGGCGGCGACTCTTGCGCAGACCGCTTCCGTGCTGGCACGCGGCGAGGGACTCACGGCCCACGCGCGCTCGGCGGAGTACCGGGGACAGAAGACAGAGGACGGGTGACAAACGACAGAGGTCGCAGAGTACGCTGCGGTGCCGTGGGGGCTCTTGCCTTTGCTTCCTTGTCTTGGGCGTACCGAGGCTCTGACCATATCAATGCCAGCTTGCCGGCAGTCGCAACCCAACCCCGCGCAGAAAGACCGAAGAAGCGGCGCCGATCGGCATTGGTCCGCTGACCGTTCCCTTCGGCGAAGTTCAGCGGGATCGGCTGCGAGGCACGCAGCAGTTGGTCCCGCGCGGGCCGATCGATGCCCTTCAAGCTCTGGGCCACTTTGCATGCCCAAGGCACATACCGGATCGAAATCCGGTCGACATCGCGTTGCTCATGCCTGAATTGCGTTTCTTTTCCGATTACGACAACGACAACGTCAACGTCAACGTTTGTATTCTTTGTGCAACCTATTGTTGATTCGTTACTGACCGCTAACCGCTAACCGCTAACCGCTACACTGGCTTTGCTCATGACTCCCCTGATCGAACGCCTCGTCCGCCCAGAGATACAGGGGCTGACGGCCTATCAAGTCCCGGACGCGACGGGGCTGATCAAGCTGGATGCCATGGAGAACCCATACGTCTGGCCGGAGGACCTGCATCGGGAGTGGATCGAGGGGCTGAAAGATGTCCACGTCAACCGCTACCCCGACCCCCGCGCATCGGCATTGCAGGCAGTGCTCCGCGAGGCCATGGACATCCCGCAGGGGATGGGGCTCCTGATGGGGAACGGGTCGGACGAGCTCATCCAGATGTTGGCCCTGGCCGTTGCCAGACCGGGACGCAAGATTCTCTCGCTGGACCCGGGCTTTGTCATGTACCGGATGATCGGGCTGTTTGCCGGGATGCAGTACCGGGGGGCGCCGTTGCGCCCGCGGGACTTTTCCCTGGACCTCCCGGCGGTGCTCGCAGCCCTGGAACGGGAGCAACCCGTCCTGACCTTCATCTCCTACCCCAACAATCCCACGGGGAACCTGTTCGAGGCAGAGGCGGTCGAGCGGATCATTGCGGCCTCCCCGGGCCTCGTCATCCTGGACGAGGCCTATGCCCCCTTCACGGACATGAGCTTTCTGCCCCGCCTGGGAGAGTGGCCGAACCTCCTGGTGATGCGCACCGTCTCCAAGATGGGGCTCGCGGGTCTCCGCCTGGGCTTCCTGGCAGGTCCCGGCGAGTGGCTGGACGAGGTCGACAAGACCCGCTTGCCGTACAACATCAATGTGCTGACACAAGTGAGCGCGGCCTTCGCCCTGCGTCACCGGCCCATTCTTGACGAGCAGACCCGGCGTATCCGCGGCGAGCGTGAGCGGCTCTTCGCCGCCCTCGCGAGGCTCGATGGGGTGCAGCCCTATCCCAGCCAGGCCAACTTCATCCTGCTGCGCGTTCCTGGAGGCTGCGCAGGTGCAGTCTTCGAAGGCATCAAGGCGGGGGGCGTGCTGGTCAAGAACCTGGACGGCGCCCATCCGTCCTTAGCGGATTGCCTGCGGGTCACCGTGGGCCGGCCCGAGGAGAACGATGCCTTCCTCGCGGCCCTTCGCGCGACCCTCTAATCTGCCCCTTGGCGCGGAGCTCCAGAGTGAGGTTCCGTCAATCGGTGGGACGTGCCGCGCTGGGCCGTCGCTAACGGCCATGGCGTCAGCGCCGCCCCAGAGAATGTAAGTCGCTGCCGCCATGACCGTTTCCCTCACCCCTGCCCTCTCCCAGTGGGCGAGGGTGACAGGGAGCGCGCTACGCGCGACTTTCATCGTAAAGAGTACCCAACATGTCCGCCAGCAACGCCGTCGATCTGCACGAGAAGGCCAGGAACTTCCTCACCGAGCGCGGGGGGCCGTTCACCCGCCAGGGGGTCTACTACCTCGTGCGCTGCATCTGTGAACGCGCCGATCTTGGCAAGGTCCATCCGCACATGCTCCGCCATGCTTGCGGGTACGCACTGGCGAACAAAGGACATGATTTGCGTATCATCCAGGACTACTTGGGGCACCGGGATCCCAAGCACACCGCGATCCACACCCGAACGGCGGCAACACGGTTCGAAAACCTATGGCCCTGAGATCCGCAAACAACGGCTTTGAGGAATGGATACCATCCCGAATTCGCCTGCTCGAAAGCCAGGACTTCGAGCACGGGGCGCCAGGAACCGTAGTGCAGGATTTCGAGACCCTGCTGAGCCTGATGGGCGACCAAGGGCTGCCCGTGACCCCCTCCCATCTGCTCGCGATCAAATCGCTGGAGACGATCAACCGCAGTCTCACCCATCCCTTGGAGCTGGGGTTGAAACGCGCGGTGCAGAAATCCTACCCCCCTGTCAACGGTCTCTATCTGCTGCTGCGCGCCACGGGTCTTGCCCTGATCGATGCGAATCTCAAGAAGCCGCGGCTCAAGCTTGACCCCCAACTGATGCAATCTTGGCGCTCACTCAATGCGGCAGAACGCTATTTTGCGTTGCTGAAAGCCTGGTGGGGTCGAGCCACAGAAGAAATCATTGGCGAACGGGGATCTTTGGGCGGTGAAATCCTTGCGAACACCCTCGCCTTCATCCAGCGCTTTCCGAAAGCCGGAACCCTGATGGTGAAAGCTCCGCACGACGTGGAGACGCTTCGCTATCATCCCGGTCTCCATAACTTGGCGTTGCTGGAGCTCTTCGGCTTGCTCGACATTCGACTCGGGTCGCTCGCTGAGGGTCGGGGGTGGCGCCCCGAGCGACTGCGGTTAACCGACTGGGGTAAAGCCTTGCTGGGCAGCTACGCGGACTTCCTCTGGCAACCGCCTGACCAAGAAGAGGAGTCGGCCCCACCGATGCTCGCTCTCAGGGCATTATTCCAACCCCTGGAATGCTTCGAGTCATGGAGCCGGACCGTGCGCCCGCACATCGAAGGATGGCGGAAAGACCTGGAGGTTCCCGAGCCTCCTTTTCAACCCGGCCCACACCTGTTCAAGGTTTCTCTGGGCACCGGTTGTTGGCGGCGCATTGCCATCGGGGGAGATTCTTCTCTCGAAGCGCTCGCGGCCACGATTCTCGATGCCTTCAGCTTCGATCAGGACCACCTGTACCGTTTCAGCTACAAAGATCGCTTCGGTCGCTCCGTAGAGATCCATCACCCCGATTCAGCGGACGATTTCGACATCCAGACCGAAAACGTGAATGTCGGCGCCATGGTCGGCAAATCGCAGGTGTTGGAACGCCACGGCGAGGCGCCGGAGCAATACGGGGGTTGGTAGAAGTGCCCACACACACAACGGGGTCAAGGTCGCCCATTGCACACCTGCCATGTATCGCCCCTCAGCGAGACCGAGGTTTGCGCAATCCCGATCCGTTTTCCTGCATGCGACACGCACGACCGAAACCTAAATTCGGTTCCGTGCTCGACAATCGTCAGAATAAGCCCGAAAGATCCACCGCGCACCCGGGCAGGCCAGGCAGGGGAACGGGCTTGCTCAAATCGATCCCTTCTTGGGCTTGGTAGTAGCCATCCCTGGGATCGGCAAAACGCAGCACGCATCGGTGCTCAGTGTCGACAATCCAGGTCTCCGGGATCCCGTGGCGGGCATAGAGCGGGACCTTGACCCGGCGATCCTTCTCGAGGCTCGTGTCGGCCACTTCGATCAATAGCAGCACATCGCCGGACTGCGGGTGTGATTCCTTGTAGAAGTCGGCCCGTGGGCGGAGCAGGGCGAGGTCCGGCTCGGGCTCGGAGCGGTCGTCGAGGATCACTGGGTCCTGCGCCGCGACAATGGCACGTTCACCGACGGCTCGTGTCAGTAGATAGTTGAGTTGCTTGACGCGGCCGCTGTGAGGGCTGCCGAGGGGTGTCATCTCGATGATCTCGCCGTCGATCAGCTCGACCCGGTCGTCTTCGCCTAGGATGCCCGCCTCGCCCATCCGGTGATAGTCGGCGACATTGAAGCGACGGCGACGGATCGGTTCTTCGGTCGTTGCGGTCATGGTCGGGTTCGCTCTGCTCGTTCCGCCGTCCCAGTATATACGGATCGCCCGTTCGGGTTATTTAGCAGCACGCCCGGTAGTGCTTCATGCCGAAGAAGATCGCCCGCCGTCAGAAGGGAAAGCCAGTGTTGAGGCGGACGCCGCGAAGGCCGCCGCCGAAGACGTAGCTCAGGCCCACCCAGCGCAGGTTCAGTCCCAGTATATGCAGCGGCCTGTCGACGCCCAGCGACAGACCGACGGTGTTGACGGTGCTGATGTCGGCCCTGCGCAGGTCGGAATTGAACAGGATCGCCTGGTTGAAGAAATACGAATTGATGTAGAAGGCGCTGACCTGGGCCGGCCGTCCGGCAATGGTCCAGTCCACCGGGTGAGACAGGGCAAGGCCGGCATCAAAGCGGGTAAAGGCCGAGTTGTCGCCACCGCGCAGCCGGCTGCCTGCGGTAACAAGCTGGTTACCGATCGAGAGGCGATACTCCCCCAGATCGAAATCGAGCCGGCTCTTGATGCCGGCGGCACCCAAATAGGCCAAGTTGCCGCCGGAGAAGTCCTTGCCGATGCCCCCCTGCAGGTATGGCTTCAGATGCCAATACGGCCGCACCTCCACGTCGAGCTGTATGCCAGGGCTGAACGTGAGGGTCTGCACTCGGCTGGAGACGAGCGAGCCGGTATCCAGCCAGCCGACACTCACCGGGAAGAGGGCCCGAATCCCGAAGTGCTCAGGGGTTGTTTGTCGCAGATCCTTGTAGAAAGGCAGCCGCAGGATGTAGACATCGCGGCCGTCCACCGAGTAGGCCCCGCTGCCGAGCCAGGTGGCGTACTCGTAGCCGACCTGTACCTGTTCGTTGCCGGCATGCGAGCTGCCCACGGCCCCAAGCGCGAGGGCGACAGCGGCGAGCCATCGTCGCACGGTGACCGCGTGGATTGGACTGTTCAACGCTTCCCCCCTCGCGGTGGCCGCAAAGTCCGCCGGCCATGGCAAAGCGGCGGGGCCGGACGGATGGATCTGTGAATCTCCAGTGTCGCCCGCGGCGCCTGCCCCTGCAACCGTGTGGTCGCCGCCGACAATGAAGGCGGCAGGTCGCGCCAAGCCTTTCGCATGGGTTGCCAGGATCAGCTCCCGCAATCGAACGGTAGTGGTCGGAGCTTAGTTGCACGGCGCGAACCTTTCGCGCTTCGCATCGAGCTCTTTATGAGCAACTGCGGCGGCAGCTTGGGGAAGTGTTTCGAAGCAAGGATTGAGGATCTTCGATCACGGCAAGGCTTAGGTCTCTCTCCGGGTGCAGCTCCGCGTTGCAGACCTCGCATCACGGTCATGGCGTCAGCGCCACCCCGGAGAATGTAAGTGGTTGAACCATGCCCGTTTCCCTCACCCCGGCCCTCTCCCAAGGCGCGAGGGGGTCGCAGTGAGATCATTTTCTACTGCGGGAATGGCGTTGAGCTTCCGATCGTCGATTGCCGGATGTCGGTGGCGAGCTCCATGATTCGTCGATCTAGGGCAGAGTGCCGTTCGCCTATCAGGAAATTCCTTACAAAAATTCTCGGACTTGACACGCGTGCCCCAGCCGCTACGTTTAGGGAGCCGATCAGGCGTCGGTGCTTGTCGCCGGCAGCGGAAGGGATGGGGCTGACGGATGACCGAGCGACCCTCTCGACGCAGCCCCATCCAAGCCATACTCCGCCTTCGAACATCACCCGAGCAACAAGGAGAATAGCGATAATGCACGTCACTCGGATCAAGACCACACTGACCGCCGCTGCCATCACGCTGAGCCTGGCTGTGCCGAGCGCCGCGATGGCCTACGGCAATCGGGATGCCATTAAGGATTGCGAAAAGCAGCTGCGTGACGAATACAAGCTCACCGACTTTCGTCATCAGTCAGCCGAGCGGCTGCCGGGCGAAGGCCACAGGTACAAGGTAGCCGGAGAGACCAAGGTCGACGGCGACAAGTACCCCTTCTCGTGCGACATCAAGGAGCGGCACGTCACCTCCGTCATCTATGACGGACCGGAACACGAGGGGTTGAGCACTGCGCAGAAGGTTGCCGTAGGCGCGGCGGCCGCCGCCGTCGCCGGTGTCGTCGCCTCCCAGTTGAAAAAGGGCGATGAATCGACAGCGGGTGAGGAGCTGCCGGCGATCGACACCGCGGCAGCGCAAGGAATCCTTTCCCCCGACGAGCAGCTACAGACGCTGGATTTTCCGGCGAGCGGAACCAAGACCGTCAGCGGACGCATCGAGGGCTACAAGACGACCGCCTTTGCCCTGCCCGTGAGCAAGGGCCAGCGCTTGGAGGTCGAAATGGACACGCCCAGCAGCTCCGCCTACTTCAATATCTACGACGCCAAGGACAGTAGCGGCGCGGCCTTGTTCGCGGGCGAGAGAGAGGGGACGAACACGGCCCTGATCCGGGTCGCGGAGGATGCCACCTACGTGATACGGCCGTACCTGGTGCGCGCGGTGGCGCGCCGGGGATCGAGCGCCAAGTACACCTTCAAGATCGAGCGCCAATAGCCGTGGCTAGTCCGGGCACCTGAATCCGGTGCCCGGGTGCCAAGCGTACACAAAGCATTCGCGAGACCGCTTGCATCATGTCTGAGCTGCCCCCTCGCCCGGTATCAGGGCTCCTTTGTACCGCTGCGGCGGCCTTGTTGTTGACCACGGGGTTGGCGTGGGCGACAGCAGACGGACCGGACTTCTACCGGGTGACCGGGATCACCGGCGACGACGTCCTGAACATCCGCGCGGAGCCGGACGCGCACGCGAGGAAGATCGGGGAGATCCCGCCCGCCGGGACCTGTGTGCGCAACCTGGGATGTCGAGGCGGCCTGACGTTCCAAGAGTTCACCCATCTGTCCGAGGCGCAGAAGGCCGAGCGACTGAAGGAAAACCCGCGCTGGTGTAAGGTCGAGTACCAAGGCGTTCAGGGCTGGGTGTCGGGACGCTTCCTTCAGGAGGGCGCATGCGATGCCCCGGCCGTCGGCGCCGCCCCTGAACTTTCACGCTTGGTTGGCGTACGCGGGCGTAACGGCGAGTCCGAGCTGCAGCGGCTGGGCTACAGCTACCAAGGTGGCCGCAAGACCGAAACCAGCTCTTTGACCTTCTACAAATCATCCAAGAGCGGCCGCTGTCTGCAGGTGGTAACGCGCGGAGGGCGCTACGAAAGCCTGGGCTACGTTGACGATGCGGAATGCCGCTCGGCGAGGGCGGCGACAATGGTTGCAACGGGCA